>NZ_WXWO01000055.1:0-20414 GCF_009904845.1 Vibrio sp. V38_P2S17PM301
AACTAAAACTCTATTAAATATTCGTAGTCTGCGTGCATATGCACGTGAATTAACTGTTGAACAGCTGGAAGAAGCCCTGGATAAACTGACAATTGTTGTACAAGAACGCAAAGAAGCAGAAGAAGCTGAAATGGCCGCTCGTGAAGAGCAAGAGGCTAAGTTAGCTGCTATCGCAGACCAGATCGCTAAAGACGGTATTGATGTTGATGCGCTGATTCATGCTCTGGCTGGTGAAAATAAAAAAGGTAAAGCGAAGACAAAACGCGCACCTCGCCCGCCTAAATATAAATACATCGATTCTAACGGTGAAGAGAAAACCTGGACAGGCCAAGGCCGTACTCCTTCTGCTATTCAAGAGCAACTGGATGCAGGTAAGTCTCTGGAAGACTTCGCTATCTAATCGTAAGATTGGTTTAAAAAAGGCTCCTTGCGGAGCCTTTTTATTTTTAAATGTTAAATAAACAATTTGAGTTAACGTTCCCAGTACGCTTCTTCCAGGCTATCTTCCCGCTCAGGTAAGCCGCGTGATAAACGTGGAGAATGTTGCACTAATACTTCGTAACTCGCACGGTTTGAATATTTACATACCTGAGAAAATGAAGAATATGTCAGGAAAGTGTAAGAATGTTTACTTGAGTTCGGAACATTTTCTTTATGGTATTTATTTGCAGCCATATCATGTAATAAAGCAGACAATGCAGCGTCACCAGCACCATTCGTATTTTTAATTTTTTCCGGACCACCCATATAAGGGGCAATATGTGAATAAACACGTATCGGATTATTACACGCGTCTTTAACCGCCGGACGGCTGAATTCGTAACGATTAAATTCAGCAATACATCCCGGTAGAAGCGGTAAAGACGTTTCGCGTTTCGCTTCATCTTCCGTATAGCCCGCCATGTACAGGCCGATAGGTCCGGCAGTACACAGTACCAAATCCACCCAATCAAGCGTCTTGTCTGAGGCCGCTAACGGGTCTGCTTCGCCAGTTAATGCTTCCGCTTCGTCTTCATTCATCGCGACCACAGAAACGTGCTCACGCAGAAATGCCTGCCAGAACTCAGGATCATCCTGAATGACAAACTTGGTGCCTAGCGTCAGTACCACTGGCACATCGTATTTCTTGGCATATTCAATCGCACGCATTGTGGCTTCCGGCATCGGATCGCCTTCTTTACAGCGCACCAGATACGCAGTGAGTACCAGGGCTGACGCGTTTTTAAAGATTTTTTCCGGAATACTACTTGGGCTCAGCTTATTCATCTGACCTTCACTGATGGCGAATGTGCGTTCACCATCTTCTGTGATCAGTGCAAAGCAGCGGCCAATGGCACCTTCAACGCCCTGAAGATAATTGAGATCCATGCGGCTGGAGGTGTTGCACAGGTAACGATAGCCGTAGCTGCCGATTTTAATGTCCTGACTCATCACACCCAGTAAAGTGGAGCGATCATCCGCCAGCACGGAATAGTTGTGCAGAGTATTACCAATCGTGCCGCCGGCGTATTCATTGGTAATTAAGTTGCTTTCTTTTAACTCGTTATACAGTGCTTCGGCACTGTCATCATCGATCACTAACGAGTGTCCCTTACTCAATCCATATTTAGCAATCATTTCTGAACAGACTTTCGCCTCTATATCGACCAATGTTTGATCGATACCAATAATATGGGTACGAGACATGGTTTTGCTGTCTTGCGCCTGGCTTACCAGTGGATCGCGCGCATGGACGGGAAAGTAGTGCTTAGACTTACGTTGTCCTGGAAATTTCATAGTGTTTGTATTGAGTATGGGATGAAAGGATGCCGGATTCTACCGCGCACACTAAGGCGCGGCAACAAAGGGAATTATAGCAAACGATTGCGACTGTTATTTTTTATTCACCTTCCATGAAGCTCAAATCAGGAAGCCGTTCCAGGTGCTCAGAATAACGTTTGAGATTAAACTCACCGCCGTTCTTCATCACATCAAAGACTTCTATCGAGACCGCGCACGCCATCATCGCCACGGCGTCTTCGCGCGAAGTCCCTGTCATCATCAAACGCATCAGCGTCTCTTTGACTTTAAGTGGGTTGCCGTCTTCGAGTTGGTTTTCGACGATCTCAATCAACTCGCCTTCTTCGATAAATTCGCTTTTTTCGCTCATGTTTTCGGTCCTGGTATTGTTTTCCCGCCACTATGCCACATATATAGAAACTTATCCTGAAAACCATTGAGCTTTTGCTCAGAAAGTTGTTTGTGATGCACCTCTCGGATCTGTCGCCTCTAAACTCTTTCTGATAGAATTTGCGTCCAGTTTATTTAAGTGGTGTTAAGTAATGTCTGATAACAGCCAAAAGAAAGTCATAGTCGGCATGTCCGGCGGTGTGGATTCCTCCGTTTCTGCCTATCTTCTCCAACAGCAAGGCTACCAGGTTGAAGGCCTGTTCATGAAGAACTGGGAAGAAGATGACAACGAAGAATACTGCACGGCGGCAGAAGATCTGGCCGACGCACAGGCAGTTTGCGATAAACTTGGCATTCACCTTCATACTATTAATTTCGCTGCAGAATACTGGGACAATGTCTTTGAATACTTTCTGGCGGAATATAAGGCGGGTCGGACTCCCAACCCAGACATCCTTTGTAACAAAGAAATTAAGTTCAAAGCGTTTCTGGAGTTTGCAGACGAAGTGCTGGATGCGGATTATATCGCCATGGGTCACTACGTGCGTCGTACCTTCCCACAACAAGGTGAAAAACCTCAGATGCTGCGTGGCAAAGACAGCAACAAAGATCAAAGCTACTTCCTATATACACTTAGCCACGAGCAAATTGGCCGCAGCTTGTTCCCGGTCGGTGAGCTGGAGAAGCCAGAAGTTCGCCGTATCGCAGAAGAGCAAGGCCTGATCACAGCCAAGAAAAAAGACTCGACCGGTATCTGTTTTATCGGTGAGCGCAAATTTACTGACTTCTTGTCTCGCTATCTGCCTGCTCAGCCGGGTAAAATTGAGACACCGGAAGGCCATGTCATCGGTGAACACCAAGGTCTGATGTATCACACTTTGGGGCAGCGTAAAGGCTTGCACATCGGTGGCCAAAAAGGCGGTGGCGGCAATGAAGAACCATGGTACGTGGCAGACAAAGATCTCAAACGCAATGTATTGATTGCCGTTCAGGGCGCCGATCATCCGCTGCTGAAATCACAAGGCCTGATCGCGTCACAACTACATTGGGTCGACCGTGTGGCGATAAAAGAACCACTGAAATGCAGCGTGAAGACACGTTACCGTCAACAAGATATTCCATGTACCATCATCCCGGTTGACGATGAAACCATCAAAGTGATTTTTGATGAACCGCAGGTCGCGGTGACACCAGGCCAGTCCGCCGTCTTCTACAAAGACGAAGTGTGTCTTGGCGGTGGCATCATCGAAGAACGCATTTAACAGGAATTGAGGAGTACTACTACGTGGCTAACACACTCTACGACCGTACTATCGCTTTTGCCGGCATTTGCCAGGCCGTTGCTTTGGTTCAACAGGTAGCGAAAAACGGTGACTGTGATTCGGACGCGTTTGAAACTTCCCTGAAAGCGGTGCTGAACATCAACCCAGGCTCAACTCTGGAGGTCTTTGGCCGTGAAACCGATCTGAAAGTGGGCCTCGAATGTTTGGTGCAAGGCATCGACAGCACGCCTACTGGCAGCGAAATTACCCGCTACATCATCAGTCTGATGGCCTTGGAGCGCAAACTGGCCGGACGCCGTGATGCCATGTCTCAACTGGGTGACCGTCTGCAAATGTTGGAACGCCAATTGGAGCACTACGATTTGCTTGACGACAATATGATCAGCAATCTGGCCAGTGTTTATCTGGATGTCATCAGCCCAATCGGCCCGCGAATTCAGGTAACAGGAACCCCTTCGGTACTGCAACAAACCACGAACCAGCATAAAGTCCGTGCCCTACTGCTGTCGGGTATCCGCTGCGCCGTCTTATGGCGCCAGGTTGGCGGCAAACGTCGTCACCTGATTTTCGGACGTAAGAAAATGGTCCAGCAGGCACAAATCCTGCTCGCCAGAATGTAATGATCAGCTCGCGTTTATCGCGAGCTCTTTTTTCGATACAAACCACTCTCGCACAAACGTTTGCGCAATATTCGTGACAATTGCCACCGATGTTGGTATAAAGCTCACGAAATTTAGAAACCCAATTCAGGAGAACATCATGGAACTGTCAGCATTGACTGCTGTTTCACCAGTAGACGGCCGTTACGGAAGCAAGACGATTGCGTTACGCGAAATTTTCAGTGAATACGGTCTGCTAAAATACCGTACTATCGTTGAAATCCGCTGGCTACAAAAACTTGCAGCCACTGCTGAGATTGCCGAAGTACCAGCATTCAGTGCACAGGCAAACCAATTCCTGGACGATCTGGCCGCGAACTTCTCTGAAGCCGACGCGATGCGCATCAAAGAGATTGAACGCACCACCAACCACGACGTTAAAGCGGTTGAATATTTCCTGAAAGAGAAAGTCGCCGACGTGGCTGAGCTGCACGCAGTGAACGAGTTCCTCCACTTCGCCTGTACCTCTGAAGACATCAACAATACCTCGCACGCTCTGATGCTCAAGGAAGCGCGCGAGACGGTTATTCTGCCAGAAATCCGTAACCTGATTGATGCCATCAAAGCACTGGCAGTCGAATACCGTGATATCCCTCTGTTGTCACGTACACACGGTCAGCCTGCGTCTCCATCGACCATGGGTAAAGAGATGGCAAACGTGGCGTACCGTATGGAGCGTCAATATAAGCAAATCGAAAACGTTGAGATCCTGGCAAAAATCAACGGCGCGGTTGGTAACTACAATGCACACCTATCTGCTTACCCAGAACTGGATTGGCACAAATTCTCTGAAGAGTTCATCACAGAATCTCTGGGCGTAACCTGGAACCCATACACCACTCAAATCGAACCACACGATTACATCGCGGAACTGTTTGATGCCGTTGCACGTTTCAACACGATTCTGATCGACTTCGACCGTGATGTCTGGGGTTATATTGCACTTGGCCACTTCAAGCAAAAAACCATTGCTGGTGAGATCGGTTCTTCAACCATGCCACACAAAGTCAACCCAATCGATTTTGAAAACTCTGAAGGTAACCTGGGGCTGGCTAACGCTGTTTTTGGTCACCTGGCACAGAAACTGCCAATTTCACGCTGGCAGCGCGATCTGACTGACTCCACCGTTCTCCGTAACCTGGGTGTCGGTGTTGGCTACGCCGTGATTGCCTACACGTCGACACTGAAAGGCATTAGCAAGCTAGAAGTGAACCGTGAAGCCCTGTTGAAAGAGCTGGATCAGAACTGGGAAGTGCTGGCCGAGCCAGTACAAACCGTGATGCGTCGTTACGGTATCGAGAAGCCTTACGAAAAGCTTAAAGAACTGACTCGTGGTAAGCGTGTCGATGGTGAAGCAATGCGTAACTTCATCGACGGTCTTGAGCTGCCTGAGCACGAGAAAGCCCGTCTTAAAGAGATGACCCCGGCAAACTATATTGGTCAGGCTATTGAGCTGACCGACAAACTGTAATTTGCCAAAAGCAAAAAAGGCTTCCCGAGGGAAGCCTTTTTTATTGTTTTTCAAAGAAGATCGTCAACCGCCCGACCTCAAACCCCAGTTTGCGAATCTTGGTCACATTGAAGGCCCGTTTGTCATCCTGACGATATAACCAATCATCAAACGTTACGGTCACCGTTGAGTCGCCGCGCGGTAATTCGAAATCGTACTTCCACTGCAAGACATTACCCATTTCTTCTCCGCTGGCCACACCAACAATGTCATCCGCCTGCCCTTGATAACGCTTATTTCCGACACGCTTAATCACCCATACCCTCTGGTCTGTTTCTCCATCATCAAACACAAAGTCTTCAACCAGTGTGAGCGTATCGCCATCAACCTGCCCTTGGATCTGCACTTTAAAACGGCGTGTCTGTTTGTCACTGTAATCCTGAATCATGCCCCAGGCCGTTAGATCTCCCTGAAAAAATTCAAACAAATCAAAACGCGGTGTCGCTTGTTGATACTCTCCGACATCGGTCGAGCAACCAGCCATCAGTAAAAGACTGGATACCATGGCCACCATCCATTTCATTTCGTGTGCATCCCTATGAGTTGTTTTCTTAATTCCGGATACTGGCTACGCGGGGATAGCCAGATAGACAAAAAGGCATCGTTCAGCGTCTCATCAGATACCAAACCGACCACTTTCGGTGCATGATTGCGTTCGGCATACCATAAGCTCCCCTCTACACCGTCGGTCACGTAAATCAGTTGATCCCCTTTGGAAATGTCCGGAAACAATCCAGACAATGCTGCCAGCCAGGGACGATAACGGGTTGATGAATAGCCCAGTTTTTTCCACTGTTCGGCTGTCGCATTAAGCAGTTCATCGCGGGAAATGTTGCGTTGATAATCGATCTGCAGCGCCAAAGCGTGAGGGGTAATATCGTCAGCCAGTTGATACGTCCCGGCTGGCGCTTTCAAACGAGATTCATAAATATCGAACATAAACCAGGACAACTGTGCCTTGCCGACCGTCGGCCAGCTCTTCCACTGCACTGAAGTGTGCTCGCTCCCTGAGGACGCAACGACCGCAAAGGAGAATGACGATAACAACAGCAAAACGATACTAATCGCGCCCCTGTACCAAGCTGTTCTTTTCATGACTCAATACCCTGATGATGATTGCAACCAGTATTGCCCACTCTAACCACAACAAGAACAGGCTCCAGAAGGTTTCAAAGCCAAATTGTACTGCTCCGAACTTGAAGCCCGCCCAGTAGCTGAGGCTCCCAGCAACTCCTCCTACTATAGATACGAACCGCAGCGGATATTGGCTCACTACAGGCACCAGAAACGTGGCATACCAGGCAAAGATGAACCACAATGCCACCAGCCACACAGGCAAAGACGCTTGTGGAAAGATCAGCACGTTGGCCTGACTGTTTACCCAGTCAACACCACAACCCAGCAGCGCTGTTACCCCAATCCAAAGCCCTCTCACGGACAGAGCTTGCCAGGAAACCAGATACGTCAAAGTGACCGCCGCGAGCATCCAGTACTGGTAAGCCGTCTGACCAAGGACCGCCAGAAACCACAAGAGTTGAAACCAGGTTGAAGCAATGATCAGCCGCCACATACTGCGTTTCCTCAACTAAGGGCGCTCAAACGTCATGTGCACCGTACTGATGCTTCTGGCCAGGAACCCGCCTTCGCAATAGCAAAAGTAGTAACGCCACATCCTGATAAACCGTTCATCGTAACCCAGCGCCCGGACGTGCATTTCTGCTTGGTCAAAACGCTGACGCCAATCTGCCAGGGTCCGTGCATAGCTGCTGCCAATATCGAACAGATCGCGCAATACCAAATCACTGTGTCGAGTGGTCGCGCAGGTCAATGCAGTGACCGACGGCAGAAAACCTCCCGGAAAAATATACTTCTGAATAAAATCGACATTGTCGGCATAGTAATCGTAGCGTTGATCGGCAATAGTGATCGCCTGAATGGCCATTAAGCCACCGGGTTTGAGCAGTGACTGGCATTTTTGAATATAGGATTGAAGAAACTCGCGTCCGACCGCTTCTATCATCTCGATCGACACCAATTTATCGTACTGGCCGGCTAGCTCCCGGTAGTCTCGCTTTAGCAGCGTTATACGATCTTCAAGCCCCGCTTTAGCCACAGCCTCTTGGGTGTATAGGTATTGCTCGTCTGAAATGGTGGTGGTCGTCACCTGACAGCCAAAGTGCTTCGCCATATAAATTGCCATCGCGCCCCAGCCAGTACCGATTTCAATCACATGATCGTCAGCGCTGAGCTTGAGCTGCTCACACAATCTGGCCATTTTGTTGTTCTGAGCTTGCTCCAACGTATCGCTATCCCTCAGGTACACGCCTGACGAATACAGCATGTTGTGATCAAGAAACGTCTCGTAGAGCGAGTTGCCGAGGTCGTAATGAGCATGAATATTTTGCTTGGAGCGTTGCAATGTATTGCGGTTCAGCCAATGGCCTACGCGATACGTCAGTCGGGTTAACCAACTGCTGCGGCGCTCCATATCATCTAGCGCAGTCAGGTTACGAGCCATTAATTCCATTAAGCGGGTCAGGTTCGGGCTGTCCCACCAACCGTCCATATACGCTTCCGCTGCGGCAATGCTCCCCCCGTGCGCAACACGCAGAAAAAAGCCCGGATGATGTATCTCTATCACCGCATGCAAATCATGATGTTCCCCGCCGTAAAAGGTGTCTTGCCCTTCTGCCTCGCCATACGATTCCACAACAGTCAGACAACCGACACTCAGTTGATGAAGGCTCTTAAATAACAGTGAACGCGCGGTTTTCTGAACGCTGGTCAGTTGCCTAGGCAGCGTCATTGAATTCGTATTTAACATTGCAATACTCCTTTATTGTTCTATTTCTTCTGCGATTTAGAGTGATATTTCGGGTGAGAATAAAGCGGTGCCCCTTTCACCCATAACTTCAGCGCATGCCAGTAAATACCAACGACTACTTTTACCGCCATCACTGGCGTTTTGATCAGTTCGAGCAGCAAACGTCCAGATCGAAAAGGCTTGGGTTTCATGGCCAGAGTGGCATCAAACACCTTGCCGTCTTGATGGCACTCCAAATGAACCACAAGACTTTTAACCAGTGGTTTAAGCCGCCATTGATAATTCTGGTCAATGGGATTAAACGGCGAGACATGAAATGCTTTCTGATGTTGCCAATGTTGGTTTGCATCGCCACCTTGCGCGGGTATTGCGTAATAATGTCGTTCGTTCCAGGGCGTATTACTCACCTCGGCCAGCAAATAACACCAGTTACCATCCAAGTCATATAAGTAATAAAAATTGACCGGACTGAAATACACACCCAAGTAACGCAGATGAATCACCGCCTCGACCCGGCCGGCACACCGGACTCCGGTTAATTCAAACACTTTATCTCGTACCGCGTGTTTCAGGTCACCCTGACCAAGGTAGTCTTCACGACGAAAGCGCGCCCAGTGGAACCATCGGCGGCCAAATAACCACACGCGTTGCTCCAGTCGAGATAACTCATCGAGATCGATACACGGCATGAACAGGCGATAGTGCAGAGCATGCTGCAACGGAGTGAAACGTCGATGACGAACGGTGCCGACAAACAAACGGCTGTTGAGGTCTTCTGCCATCAGGCTGCCCCTTGATGCACCACATCAGATGCACAACGTTCAATCTGCGCCACAACATCCAGTGCGCTGCGCACGCCATCTTCGTGAAAACCATTGTGCCAGTAAGCACCACAAAACCAGCTTCGACGAACTCCATCAATTTCGTCTTTGCGTTGCTGAGCAGCAATGGATTCGGTGGTAAATACTGGGTGATGATACACAAATGAACGCAGTACCTTGTCTGGTGCAACGTCATCACGGCAGTTGAGCGAAACACAGAACGTGTGCTCAGCGTCCAGGTGCTGCAGAATATTCATGTTGTACGTCAACGTCGGCTTGCGTATTTCCTCACCGGATTGCCCGTTGAGGCGATAGTTCCACGACGCCCACGCAGTTTTACGCTTGGGTAACAAGGTCGTATCGGTATGCAGGATCACATCATTGGCCTGATACGTCATCGCACCCAAAATGGCCTGTTCAGCTCGCGAGCTGTCAGCCAGCATCGCCAGCGCCTGATCACTGTGGCAAGCAAAGATTACCTGATCGTATTTTTCCGTCACCCCATTCGATTCTACATACACACCATCAACATGACGGGTCACCTGAGTTACGGGTGAGCTGAGGCGTATTTTGTCCTCAAACCCACGAATGAGCGGCGCGATGTACTGTCGGGATCCGCCCGGGATGACAAACCACTGAGGCCGGTTAATGATGTCAAGCAAGCCATGATTGAGAAAGAAGCGCAGGAAAAACGTCAGCGGAAATGCTCGCATGTCAGCCAGTGTCGATGACCAGATCGCCGCTCCCATTGGCAGGATATAGTTGTCACAGAAGGCTCGGCTGAAACGCTGCTCATGCAGGAACTCACCTAGCGTGTGTGTGTGTGCGTAATCTAGTTCTGCATGCGCTTTAGCCAGACGATTAAAACGGATGATCTCGAAGATAAAGTGATAGAATGCAGGGTTCAGCCAATTGCGCTTTTGAGCAAACAGTGTGCTCAGCGTGTGGCCGTTGTATTCCAGACCTGATGTTTGGTTGTGGACACTGAAGCTCATCTCGGTCGGCAAGCCACTCACACCAATGCGTTGCATCAAGCGGTTAAAATGTGGATACGTACGGTCGTTGAAAACGATAAAACCTGTGTCCACAGCGTAAGTGCGGCCATCAAGCTCGACATCAACGGTCGCAGTGTGACCACCAATGTAGTCGTTCGCTTCGTACAACGTCACGTTGTGCTGTTCGTGCAGGTAGTGACCACAGGTCAAACCGGATATCCCTGTGCCGATAATGGCAATATTCATAACTGTTATCCTTTCATTAATGCCGATACCAAAGTGCCTTGCCAACGGTATGGGAGCAGAGACATCAGACGGAAAAAACCGGTAAACCAAAACGGGAAATAGAGTGTTCGCCGGCCTTTTGCCACACCGCGACGAATCGACCGAGAAGCCTGTTCAACAGAGACAAGCATGGGCATAGGAAAGTCGTTTTTATCGGTGAGCGGCGTCTTCACAAAACCCGGAAATACCGTCGTCACGCTTATGCCCTGACTTTTGAGATCCAAAGCCAGCGCTCTGGCGAGATAACTTACGGCCGCTTTCGACGCGCCATACGCTTCCGCGCGCGGCAAAGCCACTTCACTGGCAATGGACCCTACCATCACTATACGATGACCCGCAGAGAAGTGTGGCTGTATCCCCTCAATGGCGTTCGCCATACCAGTCACATTAATGTCCATTACCCGCGCAACCAATCCAGCATCAATATGACCATTGTCGATGTACTCACAATCACCGGCATTGAGAATCCAAAGCTGGGGTCTGAACGGCAAATGCGCCAATGCGTCTATCGTTTGCTCACGCTTCGTAAGGTCAAAGCGCAATCCACTGATTAAATCCGAGTAAAACTCGAGTTCACCTAACACCTTCTCATTACGACCACAGGCAATCACATGCCAGCCGTCATCGGCATAATCTTTCGCCAACTGCATACCAATGCCGGAGGTTGCCCCTGTAATCAATACACCGTTCATTGTCCTAGCCTTTTTTTCACCGTCTTAATCACAGCGCCCAACAAAGGTAAGTGCTCATACAGCATCTCACCCAAATCAAAGTAGTCGCGGTGATAGATAACCTTGTGCTGTGAAAACCGTAAGTGACTGACACCATTGACCTGGATCGGATTGCCTTTCTGCAACTTAGGATGTTGGAGATGCATAGTCCAAATCAGGAATCCGGTGTCACCGATCTGTTGCTGTTCAGAAATCGAGAACTCACAGCGAGTAACGTTGGCGTAGAGTGAATCAAAATAATCGTGCAGAGCAGGCAACCCGTGCAGACGATGGGCGGCATCTTCAAACACCACTTCCTCGTGGTAGATGTCCCTCAATAAATGCAGCGTCTGCTTGTTTAGCTGGTTGTATACTCGCCCAACGGTTTCTACATCCATATACATGACCCTTACAAAGCTATACAAATATTAATTATGTACAAGGTAGTATGAGTTAAAAAGTTGTACAAATAATTTTTTGTATAACTTTTTATCACTGTTCATACGCTGCTCAGCTAAAAAGGGATCAAAAAAAGGCTTGGTAAAAACCAAGCCTTTTCAATCTATTAATTCTTACGCGTTACGCAGAGCGGCGATGCGTTTGTCCAGCGGTGGGTGACTCATCAGCAATTCGGTCATGGTACGCTTACCGTTGATACCAAAGGCCATCATAGAACCTTCCAACTGAGACTCCTGACTCATCTTCAGACGCTCTAATGCTGCAATCATCTTGTGCTTGCCGACCAATCGAGCGGCCCCGGCATCGGCATGAAACTCACGGTGACGGCTGTACCACATCGTGATAAAGCTTGCCAGGAAGCCAAACACCAGCTCCAACACAATCGATACACCGAAGTACACCATCATATTACTGCCCTGACCTTCCTCATCATCATTGGATGCCACCAGGTTGGCAATAAAGCGAGACAAGAAAATCACGAAGGTGTTCACCACACCTTGCATCAACGTCATCGTCACCATATCACCGTTGGAGATATGGCTGACCTCGTGTGCCAATACCGCTTCTGCTTCATCTCGGGTCATGCTATGCAGCAATCCGGTTGACACCGCCACCAGCGAATCATCACGTTTTGCACCAGTAGCAAACGCATTGATATCAGGAGAGTCGTAAATCGCCACAGTCGGCATACCAATGCCAGCCTGTTGAGCCTGACGACTTACTGTCTCCATCAACCAATGTTCGGTTTCGTTACGCGGGCTCTCAATCACCATTCCGCCAACAGAACGAAGCGCCATACTCTTTGACATCATCAAAGAGATGAAGGAACCGCCGAAACCAAATACGGCCGCCATAACCAGTAGACCAGACAAGCTGCCCGGTTGCATGCCCGTTACCGCGTAAACAATATTCAAAACAACACTCAGGACCAGAATCACGGCCAAGTTCGTTGCCAGGAATAATAAAACTCGCTTCATTTACTCTCTCCAAACAGGAAGCTTACTTCTTATTGCCTGAGCCTGTGCTCAGACTGCTTTGTCTTATAGATATAGTCTAAGATTTGAAAAACAAGGTTAAGCGTTAAATTGCAACATTTGATGTCTGAAATATAAATATGACGTTTTGCAATGAAACTGGAGCCTCCTGTAAAAACAACCACCTACCAGAAAAACCAGGTCAGACCTCTACCAAGTTAGACTTTAGTCTTATTGAGCCAACCAGCGAAACACCTTACATTCGGATGCAGAGGAACAACTCCGGTGAATTAGGGATATTCAAATGGCTGAGGCTAACAACTATCAAATGGCGATTGACCTGCTTTGTTGTCACTTAGGCATCTCAGAAGAAGAAGCCAAGCAACAACTCGGACTAAGCGAAGAAACCATCTTGAAAAAAGTGTCCGATACGCAGCAGGCATTAATGGGTATTGCAACCGAGAAGTAAGTTGCACCCCCGACAGACAGGTAAACAAAGGGCTGCCGAATGGCAGCCCTTTTCATGATGTTCACTGTCATCACCCGACTAACGGTGCGACGTCAATATACTTGGCTAAATCTGTGCGTTTGGCACTGGGGATGTAAGGAATTTCACCCAGCTTTGGCGCATCAATTTGCTGTTCCAGCATTGCAATAATATCCGCATAGTGCTCCGTTCCCGGATTAACCCGATTTGCAATCCAGCCAACCACATTCAGACCGTCCGCTATAATGCTCTCGACCGTCAACATCGCATGGCTCAGACAACCCAGCTTGATCCCGACCACCAACACTACCGGCAATTGTTCCTGCTGCACCCAGCTGGACAAAAATTCGTTGTCAGATAGTGGAACACGCCACCCTCCGGCACCTTCAACCAGCACAACATCGGCACGCTGTTTGTGCAGCGCCAGTTTGTTCGATAACAGCTGTTTATCTATTACGATCTGCTCGTGTCGGGCGGCAATGTGCGGCGAGGCGGGTAACTCAAGCGCATAAGGGTTTACGTCATCGTAATCTGATTCCATATTCGCCGCTTTAAGCAAATGCAAGGCATCGGAATTACGCATTCCTTGCTGAGTTTTTTCACTCCCCGCAGCAACGGGTTTGTAGCCAATTGTGTTTAAATCTTTTGCTCCCAGCGCCTGAAGGATCGCTTTGGAGGCGACCGTCTTTCCAACATCGGTATCCGTACCGGCAACAAAAAATGCATTAATCATGCGAAATAACCCCTAAACAAACCTGATAACTTGCAGGTAGAAGCCCATTATGATTTTCGAAAGCCCGGTACGCGTGCTCCACCTGAAGCAGCGCTTTCCGGTTGGTCAGCCCGTGCGAGCGACCGTTAACATGGTTTGCACCTATACCTTTAAGATCACGCATCAGATCAAATGCGCGCTGGTACCATACGGTAACCGTGGGCAAGTCTAGATGATGGCGGTGGCAACCAGCTTGCGCTAACGCAATGTTTAACTGATTGACGCTGATAAACTCATTGACGTGTTGATATGCATCAATTTTCGACCAAGCGGTCTTAAGCTCATGCAAAGAACCATCCAAGAGCGTAGAAAAGTAGGCTTGTCCTTGCGGTTTCAATACCCGACGGATCTCGGCTAACGGTACAGCAAGATCGTCACACCATTGCAGCGCCAAACTGGAGAACACATAATCGACACTCGATGCGCCAAACGGCATCCGCTCAGCATCCACCTGAACGTAACGCATGCGTTCACGGCCGCATCGCTGGCGACTGACCCTCAGCATGTCCGGAGATAAATCGGCGCAAATCACCCTGGCACCGCGTTTGAAAAGCTCGTGTGAGAAATATCCAGTGCCACAACCCAGATCCAGCACTACCTTACCCTGTAGATCCGCTGGCATTTGGTCCAGTAATCGCTGACCGACATCACGTTGAAACGCCGCATGTTGATCATACGTCTTCGCCGCTTTGCCAAACGCGTCCGCTATGGCTTGTTTATCGTGTTGTGTTGACGTTGAACTGGAAAGCGCTAACATCCGATCTCTCCCTGTTCGATGACACGTCGTACCGCTGTGGCCATCTGCTCAACCTGCGCCGCGCTGTGACCAGCGGTCAGTGTGATCCTCAACCTGGCCGAGCCACTAGCGACCGTTGGTGGACGTATCGCCGTCATCCAGAAACCCCGCTGGCGTAAATGGTTGGCGACCTGCACTGTGGGTTGCGCCTCACCAATCACAAAAGGTTTGATCGGTGTTTGTGTTTTGACGTATCCCGGCACGTTACTCAGAACGCGATCGTAAACTTCACTGAGTTCCCTGAGCTTATCACGGCGCCATTGTTGCTGACGGATCATGCCAGTCGCCTGAGTCAATGCATGTGCCTGGGCAGGTGGCATCGCCGTCGAGTAGACATGATGCCGGGCGAACTGGGTCAGATACTCGCCGGTTTCAGCGTCACACAGGATCGCCGCCCCCGACAAGCCAAACGCTTTACCAAAAGTCACCACCAACAGCTCTGGTGTGACCTGAAAGTAACTGGATGTGCCTCGCCCCTCGCTCCCCAACACACCAATCCCGTGTGCATCATCGACAGCCAACCAGGCTCGTTGCGCTATGAGTTTAGCGATCGCATCAAGTGGGGCGAGATCGCCATCCATACTGAACACACCTTCGGTCACCACTAAGCTGTTGCTCTCTTCTGCCAACAAAGCCTCCAGATGCGAGACATCATTGTGGCGAAAACGCCGCATCGTGGCAGGACCATGCACTCCCGCCTCCATCAATGAGGCATGGTTAAGTTTGTCCTGCAGCAGCCGATCGCCTTTTTCCAGCAAAGCGAACAACAGCGCCTGATTGGCACTGAAACCTGAGTTGAACAATACCGCCCGTTCGTATCCCAGCCATTCGCACAACGTTGACTCCAGGCGCTGGTGCTCCGTATGAAACCCCGTCACCAGCGGTGAGGCTCCACTCCCGTTGCCGAACCTGTCTATCCCGTCTTGCCAGGCTCGCTTCAACGCTTCATCATTGGCAAGACCGAGGTAATCGTTACTGGAAAAATTGATATAGTTGCGCCCCTCAGCAGACAAAGCGGTCCGATTGCCGTGCAACACTGGTGCCAGTGACCGATTGAGCCCCTGGCGGCGGCGACTTTCAAGCGCAGAGGCAATACGTGCCTTAAACGCTGGCATCATAGAATAGATCGTCTTTTGCCGGACGAGTCGCTACCCGCTCAACAACGCGGTCAAGCAGCTCATTCTCTTCAACTTCATCGGGCTTTTGCGACACCTGCTGGCTGTTGATTCCCAACTTCGCAAACAACTGCATGTCTTTATCTTCGGACGGGTTCGGGGTGGTCAGCAGCTTGCATCCGTAAAACACCGAGTTGGCACCGGCCATGAAACACAGGGCTTGCATCTGTTCATTCATGTTTTCGCGTCCGGCCGACAGTCGAACCGCCGATTTGGGCATCATAATACGCGCGATCGCGATTAGACGAATAAAGTCAAATGGGTCAACATCTTCAGCCGTTTCAAGCGGGGTGCCTTTTACTTTGACCAACATGTTAATCGGCACACTTTCCGGATGTGTTGGCAGATTGGCCAACTCGACCAGCAAGCCCGCACGGTCATTAGCGCTTTCCCCCATGCCGATAATACCACCAGAGCAGATTTTCATGCCGGCGTCACGCACGTGTGACAAGGTATCCAGACGATCCTGATAGGTTCGGGTGGTAATGATATTGCCGTAGTATTCCGGCGATGTATCCAAATTGTGGTTGTAGTAGTCCAGCCCCGCATCGGCAAGTTGCGTGGCCTGCTCCGGGGTTAACATGCCCAGCGTCATACAGGTTTCCAACCCCATGGATTTCACACCACGGATCATGTCCTCAAGCAGGGGCATATCGCGTGCTTTCGGGTTTTTCCAAGCCGCTCCCATACAAAACCGCGTCGAACCAGCGTTTTTGGCTTTTTGCGCCGCATCCAATACTCGCTCCACTTCCATCAAACGTTCTTTTTCAACATCCGTGGTGTAGCGCGCGCTTTGGGGGCAGTATTTGCAGTCCTCCGGACAGGCGCCAGTCTTAATCGACAGCAGTGTGCTGACCTGAACATGATTCGCGTGCTGAAATTGGCGATGAATGGTTTGAGCTTCAAACAGCAGATCCATAAATGGCTTTTCCATCAAGGCTCTGACTTCTGCCACACTCCAGTTATGACGAACTTCCACGTGTAATCCTTTTGATTTTTTATACGTTAATAGTTTGGCTAGTCTATCTGCACGCGATAAACTGTCAACAAAACAAAATCAAACAAGTTTACAGTCGACCAAATAACAACCAAACGCAAAGCGGAAATTTTCAATGGATCTTTCATTCGATCGCCAGCACATCTGGCATCCTTACACCTCTACTCTCACTCCTCTGACCTGCTTTCCAGTAATAGGCGCAGAAGGTGTTTATTTGGAACTGGAGGACGGCACGCGATTGATCGACGGTATGTCCTCCTGGTGGTCAACGATCCACGGTTACAACCATCCGTTGCTGAACCAGGCAGCGCATAATCAAATCGACAAAATGGCGCACGTCATGTTCGGCGGCATCACACACCAGCCGGCCATTGAATTGTGTCAAGCACTGCTTCGTCTGGCACCCGAGAATCTTCAGCAAGTATTTTTGGCTGACTCAGGTTCAGTCGCCGTTGAAGTCAGCCTGAAAATGGCATTGCAATATTGGCACGCAAAAGGCGAACAGCGTCCGAAGTTTCTGACATTACGCCACGGTTATCATGGCGACACGTTCGCTGCCATGTCAGTCACAGATCCCGACAATTCGATGCACTCTCTCTATAAAGGCTTTTTGCCTGAACACATCTTCGCCGACTCGCCAAGCAGCGGTTTTTACGATACCTGGAATGCGGATGATTTGAAGGATTTCGAGCATCAGCTCTCTCTTCACCACTCAGACATTGCCGCCGTGATCTTAGAGCCCATCGTTCAGGGAGCCGGTGGCATGCGGATTTACCATCCCGAGTTTCTGAAGGGTGTACGCCGACTGTGCGATCAGTTTGGGGTATTGTTGATTTTGGATGAGATCGCCACCGGATTTGGTCGCACGGGCAAACTCTTTGCCTGTGAACACGCTGCAGTCCAGCCAGACATCATGTGCGTAGGGAAAGCCTTGACCGGTGGCTACATGACATTGTCCGCCACCCTGACCAGCAAGCATGTCGCGGATACCGTGTGCAGCGGAGAAGCGGGTTGCTTTATGCATGGCCCAACGTTTATGGGGAATCCGCTAGCGTGTGCAGTTGCCCACGCCAGCCTCACCTTAATTGAGACCGGACAATGGCAAGCACAAACTGAAATGATTGAAGCGCAGTTTGCAAGCTTGTTGCCTGCGTTAAAGAGTTACCCACAAGTGAGCGATGTCCGTTGGCTTGGTGCTATTGGCGTGGTTGAAACACTTCAACCAGTTAATATGGAAGTCATACAACAAAAATTTGTGCAACACGGTGTGTGGATCCGTCCCTTTGGTCGGCTTATCTATATGATGCCACCGTTTATTGCGACGGCTGAACACATTCAGACTCTGGTTAAGGCTGTAGAAGAAACACTGTCTGACTCTGCTTGTTTCCAGTAACCCCTGATCTAAAATGAAAAAGGTTGAGCTTTGCTCAACCTTTTTCATTTATTTGTTCACGATTATTCTTGGTCAATCATCCAGCGGCGGAACGTTTTTCGCTCTTCTGCTGATGCTTTGGAGTACCAATATTGAAGTTGTGAGACATTTTCAGAGCCTGCCGTTTGCGGCACCGCCACTTTCTCAACCGATGCTGGGGCTGCTGCAGGGGCAGAAACCGTGGCCGCAACAGGCGCCGCAGCGTGAACCTGGTTACTGACGACCATATAAGACACAGCCACCGCTGCCGGGCCGCCTTTGCGGTTGTATTCTTCAGCTTCTTCAGAGTAATTGCGGCCTATCTGAACCCCTTCACTCTTAAGAATATCGGAAGCCACTTCAACCTGCTGGCCTTGTGGGTTATTTAACGACCAGTCCAGAGCATGAACCGATTTTTCCGCCTCGCGATAATTGCGGTATTCCGCCAGTTTGAACGTCAGTTCGGTATTGGACTGATCAAATTTAGCAATAATGATTTCACCGTACGCACGACGCAGATTTTCATCCACTTCAAACGCTGGCTGATACTGAAAAACAATTTGGTTTTCACCGTCCGGCAAGGAGATAGACTTCTCACTGGAGAAGAGCTTGCCATCCAGTTTAGGTTTTTGCATGTTTACGGAAAGTACATCGACATGCTCAGGAACAATGAGTTTTACTTCTGCCAACGAAGCAACGCTGAATAGTAGAGCCGGAGTGGCCAGGAGATACTTGAGGTACTGCATACGATGTCCTTTCTTATATATTTACTGATATACCATTAAAAAAGCCCAGCTTACGCTGGGCTTTAGATTGTATATTAACTGAGATTACCAGTATACACGTGCACCGATAGCGAAGTTGTTTTCGCTATCAACTGTTGTTGCTTCAACAGTTGCATCTGAACCTTTGTTGCTGTAGCCCAGAGTCGTGCCGTCAGCGTAACCGTATTCAGCGTATACGCGAGCCCAGCTAGCGAACTTGTATTCAACACCAGCGTAGATCAGAGTACCGTCTTCATCGCTTGCGAAATCTGGATCTTGCTCTGTGTACTCGTAACCGCCGTAGACAGTTGTCTTGTCAGCTACTTTGTAAGTACCTGCCAAAGAGTAACCATTTTCTTTGATTTCGTGGTTGTTGTCTTCGTTTTCAAGTTTCGCATGGTAGTAAGTGAAACCGATCAGAGCGTCACCGATAGTGTATTCTGCAGTGGCTTCATAGTACGTGTTAGACACTTCATCTGAGCTTCCATCCCAAGCGTTGTCAGTGTTTTTACCACCACCAACGTGTAGAGCTAGGTCACCGAAAGAAGCACCAGCAAACAGCTCAGCCAGCTCTTGGTTTGTGTCGTCTTCGTCAAGGCCGTAACCCGCTTTAACCCACCAGTTGTCTTTCTCTAGAGAGTATTTGATTTGAGAATCGTGAAGAGCGTCACTCAGAGTGATGTAACGTAGAGCTGTGCCACCGAAGAAGTAAGAGTAATCTGCGCCGTAAACGTCATCAGAAGTTGTCCACTGCTTACCTAGTTTGATTGTACCGTAGTCAGTCGCGATACCGAAAATGTGGTTACGAACGTACATATCGCTGTTGTCTTTCAGGCCGAATTCTACTTTACCCAGAATGTCGAAGCCGTCAGTTACGGTATAAGTTGCATCAACGCCTGCACGTGAAGAACCAGAACCCAGAGTCGCATCTTTGTCATCTAGGAATTTAAGTTCAGTACGTAGTTGACCGTAAAAGTCTACAGAACCGTCTTCAGTTTTTAGGATTTCTGCTGCGTTTACAGACGTAGCTGCCGTAGCTACTGCTAAAGCTAATAGCGTCTTTTTCATAATGATCCACTGCCTTTTCTTAGATGGGACATCCTTATCCGAGTCCCTTTGTTTTGATGAGCTCGTTTTCACTCTTTGATGGTGAAATTCGAACCCTGATTTAATTCGAGAGCTAGATTGCAAAAGATTATTCTGCATGTCAAACAAACTAAAAATGTATCATAAAAAAATATAAAAATATTAATTATCAAATACTTGAACTGGTACGTGTTGTTTTTTCGAGCAATATCGGGCCAATTTGCAACGCAATGAAAC
>NZ_WXWO01000094.1:0-19884 GCF_009904845.1 Vibrio sp. V38_P2S17PM301
CGTCTGTGTTGTGCGGTATGTGCTTGCTGATACAATGGACTGGTTATTGATATCGACGCGTTAAAATGTTGCTTTAAAAATGATGAAAATACGTCTTAAATTATTTTTATGTCTTGGGACGATAACTTAATCGATTTTTAAATCGTTTTGAAATCATGTGCCAATACCCATTTGTTCATTCTTTAATGAGTCCGTTTCTTTGAGGTTAAAATAAGTGGTTTTAAGTGTTTGTAATCGGGGAATATATATACAATCTTTATATCAGGTTTATTGTCGTGACGATAAAAATAATTATGACAATACGCAAAATGGATCCTGATAAGACGCAGAATCCGTGAAAAGGTGCGGTCAGTTAGGTCGGCAGACACCAAGCCGACCAGTGGAAAACCTGCCGTTTCGGCAGGTTTGGCTCTACTATTCGATGGAACGAACCCGGCTACAGGCCAGCCAGAGTGCTGTTAACACTTGCAGTGCGAAACAGAGCAGGAAGACGGGTTCGATACCAATCGCTGATACCAGATACCCTGATGCAACCAGGCCGAAAGGCATCATCAGCTTGAACAGCGAACCTGTGATACCGGCGATCCGACCGAGGTGCTGGGCATCAAAGGCTTCCTGGCGGTAGCTCCAGATGCAAATACTGCTCAACAGACCTATGGCTGACACCCAGGTAAACGCCAGTGTCAGTGTCCACGGACTGGTTACAATCAGTGGCACCATAAATCCAACCGACTCCAGCGCAATGGCGCCGATCAGCAATGGACCCAACCCCAGTTTGCGGCGAATTGTGTCGGCACTGAATGCGCCAAGCAAGCCACCGACACCGGATGCGGCCACCAGATAACTGACCTCAACGGCATTCATTGCCAATTCAGCTTTGGCATAATAAATGGCCTGAATCCAGAACACGGCACCTGTGGTATTGATCACCATCACGGCCAGTGTAATGGTCCACATATTCTGCTCCTGGCGCAGGATCTGCCAACCTTGGCGCAGCGCCGCCCATACGCCGGCATGATGCGGATTGAGCGTGCTGTGCCACTCCAGACGGTTGAGCTGCCAGTAGGAAATCAGCAGTAATCCGGCCACGGCCAGAAACACATTGTGGATCGCCGACAGCAACATCAGCGCCCCAGACAACACCGGACCAACGGTTTCCATAAAGCTACTGAGTGAACTCATTCGCGCGGTGGCCGTATTTTGCATGCTCTGAGGCAGGGCGTTTTTCATCATGGTTATACGCGCATTGTGGTAACCGTAGTTGAACGCCATCATCAGAAAAGCACAAGGGAACAGCACCCATAACGGCTGGCGGAGCCATTCTACCGCCAGATAGGAGCAACTCACGGTAACGACTTGCCCGAGTAACATCGCCTGAGACCAACGTTTTTTATCCACCCGATCAACCCAGACGCCGATGAACAACGCGAGAAGCAAGTTGGGGACAAATTCGACGGCGCGCATCCAGCCCATCATTTCGGAAGAGTGAGTCAGTTCATACACCAGCAAGGGAACGGCGAGGTTATAAATTTGGGCGCTGAAGGCGACAAACAGTGCGCTGGAAAATAGGATAAGAAACGGTCGGCTTTTCCATATCGAACCCGGCTCTTGGGTTAGGGTGCTCATTTATAATTCCTTTTAACGGCCTGAAAAGTTTCATTATCGAAATTAAAAGACGAAGAAAAATAGAAGATATTCAACATATTTTCATCTTTTATGTTTGCCTTATCCTTGGCATGGATGAATAAAAAACCAACGATTCATTACACGGATTTGTCATTTCTTGCTTGCCGTACGCTAAACTGTGCCGGTTATCGGTGATATCTGGGCGAAGCATGGTAAAAAAACTCAAACGGCTGCTGATCAAAATATGTCTTTTCTTGTTATTGGCGCCTGTGGTGTTGATCGGCGTGTTCAAGTTCATCGATCCGCCCATTTGGGGCTGGAAGATCGCGCGTATGGTTGCGCCGCCAGCCAGTTATCCAAGCCGGACTGAGCATCAATGGGTGCCGCTGGACCGAATTGCCACTAGCATGTCGGTGGCCGTGATGGCATCAGAAGATCAGAAATTTCCCTATCATCATGGCGTGGATACTCAGGCACTGCTCGACGTGATCCTGTCGGCAGATGATCAAGGTCCGTCCCGCGGCGCCAGCACCATTACTCAGCAAACGGCAAAAAATGTGTTTCTTTTTCCGGCGCATTCATACCTGAGAAAAGCGTACGAGCTGTATTTTGCGCTGTGGATGGAAGTGATCTGGGGCAAACAGCGCATCATGGAGGTGTATCTTAACGTGATTGAGTTTGGACCTGGTATTTACGGTGTGCAGGCGGCGAGTGAACACTACTTCCATGTCCCAGCCAGCCGCTTGACCCGATCGCAGGCTGCCCAACTGGCGGTGGTGCTGCCAAACCCTTATCGAATCAAAGCCAGCCCGATGACACAGTACACCTACCAACGTTCCCGCTGGGTGATGCGTCAGATGAACAATCTAGGATCCCTCCAGTGGTAAGCCAAAAATGTGTTCGTGCTAACGCTCCTGCCACATCGCGCTGTTGTTGTACGCTGAAATCCCTATGATGCCATGAAACATGAAAACATGGCCTGAGAGCTCATAGGGATTTCATCTATATGCGATATTGGAAAGCGCTCGCTTTTTGCCGTGACCATTTTGAGATCAACCAGTGGCAGTCGGTGTCACTGGATACGCTCGCCACAGCGCTGTGTTGTACGCGGCGCAACGCCCAGTTGCTGGTGCGACGTTTAACACAAGAACAGACCTTAGACTGGCAACCCGGGGTTGGACGTGGCAACCTGCCTCGGGCGCGCCTGAAAAAGCCCATTGAGGATCGCCTGGTAACAAAGGCGAACCGATTGTTGGAAGAGGGTAAAGTGGAGAGTGCATTGCAGCTCATCCCAGAGACGCAGCGCGACGCCTTCATTGCCAGTTATGTAGCCCGTTATCAGAATCAGGCGCAGTCCACACATATTCTTCAGGTGCCGTTTTATCGCGCTACGCATTCGCTCGATCCGATAGCGATTAACCGCCGCACTGAGCACCATATTGCCAGCTACCTTTATGCCACGTTGCTTCGTTACGACCCGATTCGTGACCACTGGCACGGTGACCTGGCGCATTCCTGGTATCAAAGCGGTGACACTCTGGACGTCGTGTTGCGTAAAGGACTGCGCTTTCATGATGGCTCTGTGCTGAATGCGGCAGATGTGGTGGCGCATTTTGAGCGACTCATAGCTTCATAGTCAGGGAACCGGGCTCTGTTTGATTGCATCGACCGGGTAGAGATACTGAGCCCAGATCGGCTGCGTTTTGTCAGCCAGCGTATGCCGGCTTTGTTGCCCAAACTGCTGGCCGATGGGGCCATGGGCATTACCAAACTGAGTCACGGTCAATTGTTGGGCTCCGGGCCGTTTGCTCTTGCAGAGCAGACCGAACGCCGGACCCTGTTACACCGTTTTGCTGATTATCATGGTTATCGTCCCTGGATTGATGGTATTGAAATCTGGAATGTCGGCGCTCACGCGAAAGATTTTGCCCTCAACAGCGATGTGGTGCATGGCGTTCATCTGCGTGGCAAGGCGCGGGCAGGCTATCAGGTTTGCCAGCAATGGGAGCGGGGCTGTGAGTATCTGATGCTCAATCCGTCGCGCCACCCGTGGCTGAAAAAGCACGCCCATCGTCAGGCCTTACAGCACTTGGCCACTTGCCTGCAGCCGCCTCAACACTTACTTGATGAAGAGCTGGCGAAGGCGAAGGGAATGCTGTCACAACCGGAGACGCTCACTGCGCCCGAGCCATTAGATCTCGAGGCTTTGTTTGGCCCGTTAACGCGGCCTGCGGAGCCGCTGAAGATCCTGACCTATCAACTGGAAACCCATATCACGCTAGCCCGAATGCTGGCGTATGCTTTGCAGGCTCGGGGTATTCCTTGTGACTGGTAAGTGCTGAGTTTTCCGGATTTCAATTGTCGTCTGCGTCAGTCTCAGGCGGACATTCTGATCAGCGGTGAAGTGTTCGGTGACGATACAGAAATGTCCTGGCTTAGCTGGCTGATGTGCACCCATTCGTTGTCAGTGTGCTTGTCATCGCGTGAGTGCACCTGGCTGCAGACTCAGATTGAACGGGTGATGAACAGAGAAACGTTGGCCCAGCGTTTGCGTGGGTTTGCTCAAATTGAAAAAAAGCTTATCGATAAAGGCGTGTATCAGCCTTTGTATCACGTGCGGCAGGAGTTGAACGTGTCTGACAGGCTGACCACGACCGAACTGCTGGCCAATGGCTGGATCGACTTTAATCAGGTGGTCATGCAATAAAAAAGCCGGAGTTGAAACTCCGGCGGTGAGGCTTAACTGCGACTGGTAGCGAAGTGGTCAAAGTCGTACACGTCGTCACGATATTGTACGTGATGACCGTCATACCACGCGGTTTTATAGATGATGTAGACCGGAATGCGGCTGCGCAGTGGCAGGGCTTTATTGGACGATTTACGGTATTCTGGTTTGGTGTTCAGCCCCTGTGTTCGCATCAGAGCGGAAGCAAACTTATCGGCATGTTCCACTCGGATACAGCCGGAACTGAACGCACGAGATGCGCGGTTAAACAGATATTTACTCGGTGTATCGTGCAGATAGATGGCTTCTGCGTTTGGCGTATTGAATTTGTAACGTCCGAGCGCATTCCAGTTGCCTGAGGCCTGACGCAAGCGATACGGGAAGTTATTAGGATCGACACTGCTCCAGTCGATTTGCTGATAATCGATCACTTCACTCGACCCCCAGCTTTTGAGGATCTGAATGTGGCGCTGGCTTAAGTAGGATTGATTTACTTTGGCCTTGGGCAGGATATCCTCTTTCATGATGGTGGGAGGCACGTTCCAGGTCGGGTTGAAAATCAACGCATTCATGTAGGTTTTCATCACCGGGGTCTGACGTGCTTTACGCCCTACGATCACTTTTGAGCTAAATGCTTCATTACCTTCAGCCCAGTAATGCATTGAAAAACCGGGTACGTTTACGACGATCAGCTGATCACGCTCTGTCGGCCACATTCTGGCCCGCTCGGTATTGAGTGCCAGCATGGCCAGTCGCTTACTCGATGAAACGCTTAACCATTTCAGTGTCGCCGGGCCAATCGCACCGTCGTCAGTCAGGCCATGGATGCGCTGAAACGCTTTAACCGCACTGACCAGGCTCTCGTCGTACCAGTCGACATCGTTGGCCACACCGGAGACATCAACACCAACCATGTTTAATCGGGCAATCAAGGCAGGACGATCGGCTAGTTTATCCCCTTTACGAATGACACCACTTTGGTAATAAACGGGTTGAGGTTTGGTTTCAAACTGCTTGAGGCTCTGATAGGCACTGTAGAGCGCTGGGTCGGTGATCAGGGAAGGAGCAAAGGAACGCAGATAAGCACTGGTGTTGTGATGAGCGATTGCCTGCTCAAATTCAGCGACAGAAGCCGCCTGAGGTTCTGGTAATTTGCTGGTCAGGCGCGAGCTGAAAAACCATTTTTCACCCTGGATCGGAGCCTGTTGTGCATAGCTGAGGTACAACAGAGCGGTATCGGTTGCCAGCAGATCGTATTCAAACCAACTGTGGCGCTCTCGGTACAGGCGCAGGTAATCCAGTTGATGGCTGAATAACGGACTGAATCCGGCCCGCTGGATCACTTCCAGTTGTTGTTCAAACTGGTCACGCAGTTGTTCGTCGGTCCAGATCAACTGCAAATCCGCATCCTGATACACGCGACTGGTTAAAGCCGGATACTGGAGCATTGAGATAATTTTTGAGTTTTCTTCGAACCAACTCAGAGGCTCAGTGCGCGCGTGCGCCATTGCCGGGAAC
This sequence comes from Vibrio sp. V38_P2S17PM301, assembly GCF_009904845.1. Taxonomy (NCBI): domain Bacteria; kingdom Pseudomonadati; phylum Pseudomonadota; class Gammaproteobacteria; order Vibrionales; family Vibrionaceae; genus Vibrio; species Vibrio sp. V38_P2S17PM301. The sequence continues at coordinate 5,870 of NZ_WXWO01000094.1, forward strand.
GCGACCAGCAAAACACTTAGCCAACAAAATAATCGTGTTCTCATAGATCTGCTCTCATTTCTCCTGTTTATGGTTATGACGCTTTTGCACTGTTTTGTTCCGGGATTCTTCGCCTGGAATCGCCGCATCACAAGGTGTGATCAGGGTTACAGTTTACGACGGCATTATCCACCAAATTTATGAAAATTGTGTGATATGAAATTTATCGCACTTGATTTTAACCAAAGTGCTCAAGGATTGCTCATGTAAATGCATGAAAATTCAATCTTAGTGACGGCGCTCAGGCCCGTGCATTGTTAGGGTAAAATTGTTCTCAAAGGTGAGACGATGGCAGTTTGAGTTAAATCTAAGACAAATATCAGAGTGTTAAGCTTAAAATCAACAAGTTAGGAATAAAAGAGTCAGGCTGTGAGCGTACCAGGCGATGAAACGCTCGCCTTGGCCTACACTAGTTACGATCAATTTCATCGAAAGGAACTTCTTATGATTACAGCACTTTACGCGTCAGTGTTGGCGGGACTGCTGATTTGGTTATCGTTTCAGGTCATTAATCAGCGACGTGACAATAAGGTGATGTACGCTGATGGCGGGGTGGAAAAGCTAACTATTGCACGCACGGCACAAGGGAACGCGGTGGACTACATTCCTATCACGCTGATTCTGATGGGGCTGGCTGAGTTCAATGGTGCTGGTGTTTTCTGGATCCATCTCACCGGACTGGTGTTCTGTGCCGGGCGCTTTATTCATGCTCGCGCGATCCTTAACGAAAGTCTCAAAGGCCGGGTCAAAGGCATGAAACTCACCTTTGCCGCTATGGCAGGGCTGATCCTCCTGAATCTGGTTAATCTGCCGCTGGCTAACTTGTGGTAACAAGATGAAGCGTTTGTGGCCAGCGGCCTGGGTGCTGGTGCTCACAGGGTTAGTGCTGAATATCCTGGCGATCCTGTTGTCGAGTATCGTGCTGGATAAACTGAGCTCAGACAAAGCCCAGTTGAGTGAGCAAAAAGCGGAAAACCTCTATTCAATCCAACTCGCCTGGAATGGCGTTGAGACGCTGGAGCGCAAGCGAGAGGCATTGCTGCTCCATTTGCAACTCGCGTCGCAGGCTCCGCTCTCCAAGTCGCTGGATGAGGCACTCCGTGGACAGCTGGCGATCTGGGTGGGGGACGACAGTGTGGCGCACGTTACGCCGGATCATTTACCAGCCTTGATGGTGCAGATCAACGCTGCCCAGCGTCATCAGCGGGAGCGTATTGATGATTTTTATTTGCAGAATCTGTCGCTGAATGAACGCACCTTGCAACTTGAAGAGCGCATTGCGTTTTATAAAAACATCGCTCTGTTCCTGCAAATTTTTGGTTTAGCGCTCATTCTCGCCCGCGATCTCGCTCGTCAGTCTTAGTGCTTGTTCATCGATATTGGGGTGATTGAGAACCTGATAATCAGGCAGCTCTCGCTTGAGGCCGATGAACGTCGCCAGCGCGCTGTCCACCGACAACTGATTGGCCAGCCAGTCCGGCAGCGCACCGCCCGGGTTTGCAAAAGCGGTGTATTCGATGTGTGTCTGGCCGTTGGTCAGTTTTTCCAGGACCCAGCGGGCCCGTACCGCTGTGATACGGATGTAGTCTGGATTTTGCGGTAGATAGTCACTGGCGTCTTTGATGAGCAGTTCGAATGCGCCGTCAACAATCTGATAGCGAGAATAAGTCACCATGTCGCGATCTTTGGCGGGCCAGGGGGCGGAAAACTGGGTGTAGACAATATTTTCGTTAGAGCTGATTTGCTGTAACACCCGGCTGTGGCTGGCGTTATCGATCCAATTAGGGATGTTGTCACTGTCCTCCAACAACAATAGAAAGGCTGAGTAGCGGGTCGGAAACAGCATCTGGGCGCGAATTTCAATCAACCCATCCTGATGGTCGCGCTTTTCGATGGTGATGCCTTGTTCCGTTTTAATGAATGTCCATGTTTTTTCGTTGGCGGAGTAAGAGTAAGTACTAACTAAAGCAGCGAGTAACACCATCAAGCGCATAACGATTCCCTGAGTCGAGGTAAAAAAAAGGTTGTCCTAAGACAACCTTACAAGTGTTTCATAGACAAACGCTAACAAAAACTCCCTCTTACAGAGATCTTATTTCACCATGTGCTTACGCTCGTCAGAGCGAAATCGATCACTGAAAGCGTTCGGATTAGATCAGTGCCTGGCTGGAAAGCAAAAAGATCCCGAGTGTACAGGTAAATAAAGACAGTACGGTTGTGAGCGCGATAATGTTGGCAGCCAGTTGTGCGTTGCCCCCCATCGCTCGGGCCATGACGTAACTGGCGGCCGCTGTGGGCGAAGCACTCATCAAAAAGACCACCCCCAAATCCAGTCCGCGAAAGCCAAATCCGATAGCGGTGCCGGTAATCAGTAGTGGGGCCAACAGCAATTTCAGCCCGGTGGCAAACCAGGCGGGAGCTTTGTCGTGCTTTAGCGCGCTGATATCGAGCGAGCCGCCGGTACACAGTAATGCCAGAGGCAGGGTCATGCTGGCGAAATACTGTCCGGCATCAATCACCATGTCGGGCACGGGAATCGCCAGAGCGTAAACCAAAATACCAATCACAATCGCCAGAATCAGTGGGTTGCGCGTCATGGTTTTCGACATCACTTTGATCGCCTGCATTCCGGACGCTTCACCTTTCGGGGTCAGTAGGATGACTGCCTGGACGTTGTACAAAAACGTCATGGCTGCAACGTAAATGGCGGCCAGCGCGACGCCGGATTCCCCATACGCATTGGCGACGTAAGCGAGGGCTATGATCCCGGTATTGGCCCGAAAGCCACCTTGTATCACCACGCCTTGATCACCGTTGTCACGCAGCAGCTTCCTGGTCGCCACAATGGCAATGAGGAAAAAGACGAAATTGGCAACCACACCGTAAAGAATTAACGGGGTGCTGGAGGAGAAATCGTGTTCGGCATTGACGATGCTGATGAACAGCATGGCTGGCAGAGTGACCTGGAACACCAGCTTGGATGCGACATCGATAAAGTTTTCATTGATGCGGCCGGAGCGCTTTAAAAAGACACCGAGAAACAGCATGAGACAGATCGGGCCAGTAATAGACGCAGAGAACAGCAACTGATCGAGAATGCCAGTCATATCAATCCTTTGAAACAGCATGCGTAAATAATCTATTGTGCATAATTTAAGCGTGATGCAAATAAGAATTTGCATAATAGTACGATCGTGCTAAATATAGAGCTTGATTGTCACGACGGATCACATCATGAGTAAAGGGCGCCTGACCCGGGAAACCATTCTTAGCAAAGCATTTGAACTGGCCAGTGAAGATGGGCTGGAAAGCCTGACCATCGGTGAGTTGGCCAAGCAGTGCGGTATGTCTAAAAGTGGCCTGTTTGCACACTTTAACTCGAAGGAAAATCTGCAGGTGGCACTGGTCGAGTACGCCAACAGTGTGTTCACGCAGCGGGTTATTTCTCCGGCCAGAGCACTGGGGTCGGACAATATTGAACGCAAACTCAAACTGCTGCTGGACAATTGGCTGGGGTGGAATCACTCGTTTCAGGGCAGCTGCATGTTTCTTGATGCGTGGAAAGAGACGGGCCGCGAACACGATGCGACCCAGCAGGTGCTGAAAAAAACCATCGCAACCTGGATTCACTACCTTGAGATCCAGATTGATAAAGGCATTACCAATGGTGAGTTCCGTGCCGATTTGTCGGCCGGTCAGGCGGTGTTTGAACTGTATGGGCTCTACCTCAGTGCGCACCTGTTTTATTCCATCCATGGTCAGCAGAGTAGCTATCAGCGCTTCTGGCATGGTGTGGAGTGTTTGCTCGAGCGCTGGAAAGTATCACGCTAGTGAAGTTCTGGCCTTGAGTTTTACCGATTATTTGCATTAAAAAAGCACGGTCGTTCGATTAAATGATGACCGCATAAAGGACGACATTATGAGTGAGAAGATTTATTTTAATACCTCCAACAAGTTCAGTGTAAAAAGAACACTCGTGAATGTGAGTACCCGCTTACATCACACACTGGCTCCGGCTCATGCCCGAAAAACAGCGCGTCAATTGCTGCTAACACCGGCACGAGCCAAACCAAAGAATCATGAGCCTCAAGGATTACGCAAAGGGGAAATCCATTCGGCGGAAGGTGTACTGCGCACGTATAGCTTGGGTCAGGGGCCGGTATGGGTGATGACCCACGGCTGGTCGGGATCGGCGAGCCAGTTTTATCCTTTGATGGAACACGTCGCCAGTCAGGGTTATACGGCGCTGGCGTACGATCATCCCGCTCATGGGGAAAGCGAAGGCCGTTACGGACATATCCCGGCTTTTGTCATGGGCCTGGACGCTATCCTCGACAGTGTGGACGAGGTCGCGGGGTTAATTGGTCACAGTATGGGGACGGCTTCTGCGCTGGAGTGCCGACATGCGAAACTAGAAAACAAACCAATGCTATTAATTGCGCCAGTCCTCGATTACCTCGATAACTTGTTTGGTAGCATTGAGCGCTCCGGTTATTCGATGCGTTTGTTTCATGCTGTGGTGTCAGAAGTGGAACAGCAGTACCGCTACCCGATTCAGTCCATCAATCCCTACCTGCGTTTAACCCAGCGTGACGCACCGACCATTATCGTGCACGACGAGCAGGATAAATTTGCCAATTACGCAGTGTCTCAGCAGGCCGATCAGGAGATCGAGCGGGTCACGCTGGTGACGACCCACAACCAGGGACATGGTCGGATCATGAAATCATCCATGGTGTTCGATGCGTTTAATGCGCTTACTCAAGCGTAAACAGTGCGTCGTATTTCGTATACCAGCTTGTAAATCAAGCACTTCATGTTTGCTTCTGTGTGAAGAGCCGTGTGCACGGCTCTTCCATTTCGCTTAGCCCAAGCCATTCCTGCTTTCTTTATGCATTATTTGTATTGGCAAAACGTCACATTTTCAGCTAAAAATTATAATCTAATTACTCAATAAGTGTGACTGCACAAAGTTGCAATCTCCGATAACAACACCGTCAGCTGGCTATGGTGGGACATAATGGTTTTTCTATTCGTTGTTAAGTACAGGTTGTACCATGAGAGCTGGCAGAGGCGTGCTTTTAGCGGGGATTGTTGCGGTGTGTTTGTTTGCCGTCACACAATCTGTGCGCAATCAGGAGCGTGCCGATAAAGTAATTCGCATTGCGGTATCAAAGACAGCACTTTCTGCACCACTGATCATTGCGGAGCAGCAGGGGTTGTTTGCTCGGTTTGGTCTCAAGGTTGAGCTGATTCAGCTGAAAGGTGGTGTGCGCTGTGCTCAGTTGCTCAATCAGGGGATGGCTGAGTACGCCACCGCATCCGAGTCGGTGCTGCTGGCTGAGCGGCGTCGCCAACACGACTTGGTGTTACTGGCCAGCTTTGTCGAATCCGATAACGATCTTAAGCTATTGAGCCTCGCTTCCTCTCCGATTCAGGCTATTGCCGATTTATCTCAGCGCCGGGTCGGCATGACCCCCGGCAGCGCGAGCGAATTCTATTTTGATGCGGTGGTGATCGCCAGTGGCTTGCGTTCGATGCAAGTCAACAAAGTCTACCTGACCTCCGATAAACTCGACAGTGCACTGCTGTCCGGGGAAGTCGACGCCGTTTCGGTGTGGGAACCACATGGGTACTACGCATACGCGCAAACCTCCGGCCAGGTGCGTGAACTGGGCATTCCCGGCGTGTATACCTTGTCGTTTAACCTGATCAGCCAGCGGTCGTATGCCGAGCAAAACACCGATGAAGCCCGACGATTGCTGAGTGCGCTCAATCTGGCCACGCAATGGATTCACGATCATCCGGAGCGGGCGCGTCAGCAGGTTGCCACCGCACTTGGGCTGTCCCATGATCTGATTCACTGGGTGTGGGACGACTACATTTTTCGTGTGTCGCTGAGCAATGCCCTGATGTCAAATCTGCGTTATCAGATGCGCTGGTCACAGCAGCAGGGCAAAGTAGACGGTGGCAGCATGGAATTGAGCCATGTGATCGATCAGCGCCCGTTTGAACGTGCGATGCAGACTGAGGTGCCGTTGGAATGAAACGTTCGCTGCGCAAGAAGTTGTATTTCCAGTTCAGTTGCACTTTTCTGCTCTGTGCGGCGATCGTGTTACTGATCTGGAGTCAGGTTTCTCAATATAATCAACTATATAGCCAGATTGAGCAGGTCGCACTGGCTCAGCGGCAACTGGAGTTGGTGCGAACCCTGTTGTGGCAGAAACAGTATTTGTCTGAGGGCGTCAGCGCAGAAGATCGTCTCAATGCCGGACTCGCTAACTTTGAGTTAATTGCGGCGAAGATTGAGGACAAGCAAAGCAGCAATGATACTATGTTGAAGCTGGTGTCTCGTCTAAACGAATTGCTTCAGCAAGAACAGCGGCTGAACAATGCCCGTAACCTGATGCAGACAAGAGAGTTCGACAGTGCACAGGATCTGCTGTTTGCCCGCTACAACATGGTGCTGCAGAACATCACCGATCAACTGCTTGGTACTCAGCGTCAGCTCTTGGTGGACACCGAACAGCGTAATACCGGCATGATGTATCTGGTCGCTGCGGTACTGAGTGCTTTTGCTCTGGTGTTAATCATCACCGCGTTTTTCATTCTCAACCGTTTCACCCATGGTCGGCGGGCCATTGCCCGGTGTATTCGTGAGTTACAAAGTGGTAACTATCAGTACCAGGTTGGTGTTGATACGCTCGACAAAGAGTTTGTCTTGCTGGCTGATTTTCTCCACAAACTCGGCCACACCCTCAATCAGACCACCATTTCCCGTAATGAACTGTCCAGAGAAGTGGCGATGCAGACCGCGGCGATCATCAAACAAAAGAACGAGCTGCTGCACCTCTCTTTGCACGATCCGCTGACCGGGTTGTTTAACCGCCGGGCGCTTGAACATCACCTCAATGCGGCGATTGAGCGGGCACAGTCCCGAGATTCGGATGTCGCACTGATTTATTTCGACCTGGATGGATTTAAGCAGGTGAATGACCGTCATGGGCACGCTGCCGGGGATGCGTTATTGTGCACCATTGCCAAGCGATTACTTAATAGTGTCCGCGATCATGACATCGTGGCTCGCATGGGGGGCGATGAGTTTATCATCTGTTGTGAACTGGTTGGGCAGGAGTCCGTCCCGGCTTTGCTTGACCGGGTTGTGATGCTGATCCGCAAGCTCAGTGAGCCGATCAGTTTTGAACATCAGACATTGAGTGTCGGGGTCAGTATCGGTATCAGCTACTACCCGAGCCAGTCAGACAATGCAAGCAAGCTAATTCAGCTGGCCGATAAGGCCATGTATGTGGCTAAGTCGGTGCCGGGCAGCGCCTATTACCATGACCACCTCACCACTCCGATCGTTGTTCGATAACCGTCTGGCATACTCGTGCTTTTATTGGTGTTGTTTATTTTTTATTACAATACAAATCAAATATTTAATAATTATAACCTCGTCCTTGATGCGGTTAACAATTTTGTAATCATTATTATCTCCGTGTTTGAATCTGTGGGATCATATTCCGGTTCCCTCTGAGCAGAGATGCACGCTGTTTCTGTCTGACTCAGTGGGCGCGACGCCGACAGGCTTTCATAAGGAATATAATAATGAACAGAAACGATAGTGTCCCTTTACCTTCCAATACCCGAGAATGGTTTTTTAACCGAAACAGCCTCATCATCATCGCCGATATCCTGTTATTTTTGGTGATGTACACCACCTTACCCTTTGATCCGCAAGTCGTGCTTGGACTCAGCATTCTGGTTTTTGTGGCCATTTTGTGGTTGACCGAAGCTCTGCACGTGACGGTTACCGCGATTCTGGTGCCCGTGATGGCCGTACTGTTGGGGGTGTTTGATACCCAGACAGCGCTGAATAACTTCGCCAACTCAATCATTTTCCTGTTTTTGGGGGGCTTTGCGCTTGCTGCTGCGATGCATGTCCAGGGGCTGGATAAAGTTATTGCCGATAAAGTCCTGGTTTTGGCCAAGGGTCGCATGAGCGTGGCGGTCTTTATGTTGTTTGGGGTGACGGCGCTGCTTTCCATGTGGATCAGTAATACCGCGACTGCGGCGATGATGTTGCCGCTGGTGCTCGGGGTGTTGAGCAAAGTCAATTCAGACAGCGGACATAAAACCTATGTGTTTGTACTACTAGGCGTGGCGTACAGTGCCAGTATTGGCGGTATTGCGACCATGGTGGGCAGTCCGCCTAACGCTATTGCCGCCGCAGAAGTGGGTCTGACGTTCACTGACTGGATGGCATTTGGCCTGCCGACGGCGGCGGTATTACTGCCGATCGCCATTGCGGTACTGTACTTTATGCTTAAACCGGATCTGCGCGGTCAGTTCGAGCTCAATCAAGAGGCCGTCCACTGGGATAAAGGCAAAGTGGTGACGCTGGGCATTTTCTCCCTGACGGTTGTGTTGTGGATTTTCAGTAAGCCGATCAACGCCATGCTGGGCGGGTACGCCAAGTTCGATACCATCGTCGCGCTGGGTGCTATTATTCTGGTCAGTTTTGCTCGTGTGGTGCACTGGAAAGACATCGAAAAAACCGCTGACTGGGGTGTGCTGCTGCTGTTTGGCGGCGGGATTTGTCTGAGCAACGTATTGAAAGTCACTGGAACCAGTGTATTTCTGGCCAATGTACTCAGTGACGCCATCGCGCATCTGGGCATCTTCTTTATCGTGTTGGTGATTGCGATCTTTGTGGTTTTCCTGACGGAGTTTGCCAGCAATACCGCCAGCGCCGCGTTGCTGATCCCTCTGTTTGCTACGGTCGCTGAAGCGTTTGGTCTGTCACCTGTGGTGCTGTCGGTGCTGATTGCTGTTGCAGCTTCGTGCGCGTTTATGCTGCCGGTTGCAACCCCACCGAATGCGATTGTTTTCGGCTCAGGTCACATCAAACAAAGTGAAATGATGCGAGTGGGCCTGGTACTGAACATTGCCTGCATCATTGCTCTGACGATTATCGCCATGTTCTTCTGGGTCTAAACCTGTTAGGGAGGTGCCGGTGGTTCGGCACCTCTTTGCTGGTTTGGTCAGTTTCGTGTCACCGAATAAATGGCGTGATCGAGAATACGTTCCCCGATCTTTTCCTGATGGCTGAGAACCGCCTCCAATTGCATGCCACACCGCTCAGCCACTGCGCGGTGTGGCAGTATTGTTTACCGCGGCGCTCAGTTCGACTTTTTCCATGTGCAACTCACTGAAGGCAATGTCGATCAGTGTTTTGACCACGCGAGTCATGATACCTTTGCCCTGATGGGATTCGGATAGCCAGTAGCCGACCTCGGCTTTTTTCAGGTCATGATGGAGGCGATTAAAACTGCAATTTCCAACCACTTCTCCCTGATAAATAATGGCGCAGACCATGCTGTTCCCGTCAGCGTAATCTTTCACTGCATTGCGGATAAACGAAGCAAAAAAGGCTTCATTATGGGCTTTCGTCGGCCATGCTAGCCATTGGGACAGATAGTCACGCTGGGTATTGACCAGCTCCAGGTAGCGCGGCGCGAATGATGGTTGAGGCAGAGCCAGTTCAAGCTCGTCGTCGATGATGCGGGTGAACATCCGGTTTTCCTTGCGATATATTATCCGTAGTTATGAGTTTAACCTATTGTTACAAATAGTCTTTTATTATTTGTTGCACGTAATTCATGGTCTACGTTAGTTCAGTCACGAATTGCCTAATAACCACAAGAAAATATGGGATTAATCGTCACATTTGCTTTACTCTCTGAGCACCATAATAAAAACAACATGTCAGTTAGGTTAACAGAATGGACTTTCTTCGTGACGAAGTGAGCATTGACTTACGTCGCGTGCTCTTTGGTATCGCTGATTCTCTGGATGCGGTGGGCATCAACGATGCGTATCATGGTCACCGGGTGGGGTATATCGCTTATCGCTGCGCTAAACGGATGGGTTGGGATGAGGAGCAGGCTCAGCTCGCTTTTTATCTCGGCCTGATCCATGACTGTGGTGTCACTCAGCCCGAGGAGATGACCCCGCTGCTGTCAGAGTTATTACCCCGGGACACCCACTCTCACTGTCGGAAAGGGTATGAACTGCTCAGCAGCTGTCATCCGTTATCCGGGTTTTCGGTGCCAGTTTTACACCACCATACCTGGTGGCAGGATCTCTCTCATTTAGATGCGCTGACCGAGGTTGAAAAGCAGTTGGCGGCGCTGGCGTTTATCTCCGATCGCTTGGATTATCTCTATTCTATCGCCGATCCGGATCACTTCGGTAATCTGGGTGTGGACGCCAAACACACCATCATCAGGGAGTTAGGTGATAACAGTGGCACCTTGTTCGAACCCAATATGGTTCAGCATTTGTGTGAGCTGGTGGACAACGACGACTTCTGGTTTTCCATGGAGAGTCATTACATCGAAGATATGGCGCTGCATTTCGAACCGGTGCCATTTTTTTCAGCGCAGATGGGGCTGGAAGAAACGATCCATATTGCGGAGTTTTTGGCGCAGTTGGTCGATGCCAAAAGCTCGTTTACGTTTCAGCATTCGTTGCGCGTCGCTGAGTTAACGGAGTTCATCGGCAAGCAATTGGGGTATTCCAAACGTATACAGCGTATGTTGTATCTGGCGGGACTGGTGCACGACATCGGCAAGCTTCGTACCCCTAATAATGTCTTGCATAAAGAAGGCCGATTGTCCGAAGCGGAATACACCTGCATTCGCCGCCACGCGACCGATACTCGTTATGCGTTACGCAGTATGTTTACGTCCCAGCGCGTGGTGGAGTGGGCTTCTAATCATCATGAACGATTGGATGGCAGCGGTTATCCGCTTGGCAAAACTGCCAGCGAGTTGGACATGCCGAGCCGGATTGTGGCGATGACGGATGTTTTTCAGGCGTTGACCCAATCACGTCCGTATCGGGATGGCATGAGTCTGGAGCAGGCGATGACGATTATCCAGCAGCAAGTCGTCAATCATCAGCTTGATAGCCGGGTGTTTTTCTGCCTCAAAGCACACGGGCAGAAGTGCTATGAAATTTCCACCGGTCGCGATGCTTCACACACCAGCCAGTCGGAGATAAAAAAAGGAGCGTAAACGCTCCTTTTTTCACACGGCGATTTATTGACCGTTCACGTATGCTTTGAAGCGCGCTTTGGTTTGCTCATCCGCTTTGCTGTACCAAAAGTGCAGCATTTCTTCTGCCGTTGTGGCTGAGACAGGTGCGCTGGTTGCAACCGGCGCTGCAGGTTGTGTGCCCGTTACTGCTGGCGTGGCCGCATACCCTGCAACTGCTACCGCGGCAACACCGCCTTTGCGGTTATATTCCATCAGCTCCTGAGAGTAGTTACGGCCAATCTGCATGCCTTTTTTGATCAGCTTGTCTTCGCTCACGTTGACTTGAGAACCAGATTGATCCACCAGCGACCATTCCGCGTCTTTGATGTTTTCCTGAGCTTCAACTTCATTGCGGTATTTCGGTAGCTCGAAGCTCAGTTCTTTACCGCTTTCATTAAACTTGGCGATGATGACGTCGCTTTCCACAATGATGCGATCATTGCCTTTATCAAAGTACTGCTCGATACGGAACGCCAGCTGGTTCTCACCGTCTGGGAGTGTCAACGTCTTTTCTGACGAAAAGAGGCTGCCGGACAGCGACGGCTTTTCACCGTTTGCAACCAGCACATCGACGGTGGTTGGGATGTTCAGCGTCACATCAGCCATTGCAAAGCCACTGACACTCATAGCAAGCAAGAATGATAAAGGTTTGATAGCATTCATTGTATTTATCCTAGTGCATATTCCTATTGAACGGAAAGAGACTGCCTAGCTATGACGATGAATGCAACGATTAATCGCCAGAAGTTTGAAGATTTAACCAAAATTTAATCCCAACCTACGATTTGTTCTCATGGCTGTTAACATCTTGTTTTCACTCCCACTCAATACGGTTGTCAGTGCATATGGAATCGCCGGCCTGAACATACGACAAATGTTTCTCAAATGTTAAGTTGAGGGCGTCCTCACAGTGATGAGGTGGAAAAATGTCCTATATTAGAGTGTATTGTCACCAAAGGAGAGATAACGCTATGCGACGCATCCATTTGCTCGACAGCACGTTAGTGTTGTCACCCTGGTATAACCTCGATTACGGCTTATCCCTGCTCAGCAAAGAGAGCTCTTCATTCTAGTTTCCTGACAGGTGTCTCTGACACCTAACTCCACCTGATATTCGCCGTGCAGCGTATTCACTGCAGGGCACTCTATACTCCTAAGGAAATGAATGATGAAACGTATTCCAGAACCTTTTCGAATCAAAATGGTTGAGCCAATCAAAATGACCACGTTAGCGGATCGTGAGCGCGCACTGGCCGAAGCGGGCCTCAATCCGTTTTTATTGCGCAGTGATGATGTTTATATCGATCTGTTAACCGATTCCGGAACCGGAGCCATGAGCGACAACCAGTGGGCGGGCTTGATGCTGGGGGACGAATCCTACGCTGGCAGCCGTAACTACTATCATTTGTGCGAAGCGGTGCAACACTTTTTCGGCTACAAGCTGACGGTCCCGGCACACCAGGGACGAGGAGCTGAGCAGATTCTGTTTCCGGCGCTGATCGAACGCATGCGTCAGGTGCGTGGAGGCAGCACCCCGGTGTTCATCTCAAACTATCATTTCGACACCACCGCAGGCCACATTGAGCTCAATGGTGGCAAGGCGATCAACGTGGTGGACAAGCACGCATTTGACACCACCACACCATATGACTGGAAGGGCAATTTTGATCTGCAGAAACTGGAGGAAACCATTGAAGTACATGGTGCCAACAACATTTGTGCGATCATCACCACGGTAACGTGTAACAGCTCAGGCGGACAGCCTGTCTCAATGGCCAATATGCGTGCGGTGTATGAGATGGCGGTTAAGCACGACATCCCGGTGGTGATCGATTCTGCCCGTTACTGTGAGAATGCTTATTTCATCAAACAACGCGAGGCTGGTTATCAGGATAAGTCCATCCTGGATATCATTCGCGAGATGTACCAGTACGGCGATATGCTGACTATGTCGGCCAAGAAAGATCCCATGGTCAATATCGGCGGGCTGTGCTGCATTCGTGACCATGAAGAGCTGTTTCAGGCGGTACGCACTCGTTGTGTGCCGATGGAAGGTTTTGTGACCTACGGCGGGATGGCGGGACGAGACATGGAAGCGTTGGCTCGCGGGTTATACGAAGCTGCGGATGAAGATTTCCTTCACTATCGCATCAGTCAGGTTGAGTACTTAGGTGAGCGGCTCCGTGAGGGTGGAATTCCGATTCAGTCACCGACCGGCGGCCACGCTGTGTTTGTCGATGCGGCTAAAATTTTGCCACATATCCCGCCAGCGCAGTTTCCGGCGCAGGTGCTGTGCAATGCTCTCTATCTGGAAGCGGGCATTCGAGCAGTGGAGATCGGCTCCCTTCTGCTTGGACGTGACCCCGAAACTGGCGAACAGAAAGCCTCTGAGCTGGAATTGATGCGTCTGACCATTCCTCGCCGGGTCTACACTAACGATCATATGGACTACATCGCCGATGCCATCATTGCGCTCAAGCAGCGTGCTCACGAATTGAAAGGATTGACGTTCGAGTACGAACCTCCGGTGTTGAGGCATTTTACGGCGCGTTTCCGTGCCCTGTAACCGGCAGCGGGCAAATGACGTACGTTTTGTTGCTTAAATGTTAAATTATCCCGGTGTTTCAGCGTCTCCTATGCAATACTCAGGCTGGAATACCGGATGATTTTTGCTATTTATATTTCTGATAATTAAAGAAATTTAAGATTTCTCTCTTGGCTAATTTGCACTTTTGTAACTTATTTTTCTTCAATTAGTAACCTCAGGCGCATTTTCCACTTTTATTAAATAAATTTATAAATTATTGGCTCGGGGTGGATTTTGTAGTGCAACAAGATGATAACAACTGACTATTTTTTCGTCTTGACTCGAAT
>NZ_WXWO01000110.1:0-31822 GCF_009904845.1 Vibrio sp. V38_P2S17PM301
CTAATGGAATCAAAGCGAATCCGCAAGCAAGATGAAGCGCCCGAAATGGGCGCGGATTCTTCCTATGGCGAGGGTGCTCTATGAATCACCTTTACCAACCGCAGGGTGAGCGAGAAGTCACCACGGAGCTGACGCCCGAAGACGTTATCTTCATCGCCGGGGCAGCACAAAGCTCTAACATTACCCGCAAAAACTTAGCCGCTCATGAGAGCGGCCTTTTTAGTTCCCCAAATTCAGACTGGCTTGAGAGTGAGCAGCAAAAGCTGCGCGCGTTCGAGCAGGTTCACCATGTGCGCACAAAAACAAGTGCAAAACTCGGGCGCGAAGCGCAGGGCGAAGCCCTGAAAGGACTAGGCTCGTCAAAGGGCGCAAAAGTCCGACACGACAAAAAGCGCAAACACATAGACCGTTTTATTACCCGCGACCGCCGCTTAAAGCCCCGTCATAAGACGGAAAGCGTTCACGTTGAGAACCACGACGTGATGTATAACTACGCGACTCCGGGCAAGTCACGCGCTTACCTGATGAAGCGCGAATGGTCGAATCAAATCAAAATGCAGATGATTTACCAGCCGCGCCCGAGTGAAGCGCCAGCAGCCAACAACGGCGAGCGCTACACGGAGAAACTGACATCACGCGCCGTGCGTAAAATCTTCGAGTCGGGTGCCTACGTGGCGGCGTGTCATGGTGGATTCACCACTTTCCTGACGCTGACGTTTTCACCGGAGCAGAGAAACAAGATTTTCTCAGGTGAGACAACGCTAGGCTCTGAGGTGTCGCGTTTTCTTGATGGCCTGAAAAAGCTGTACCAGCGCGGATTTGTGGCGCAGGTGCGCGGCGAAAAGGACGATAACCGCCAACGTAACATAACGTTATGTAACGAAAGCAAGGAAGTAGAGGGATGCTCTGATGATTTCCATTATATGTGGGTGGCCGAATGTCCACCAAACAGCGACGGCGAGCCTAATCCACACGTGCACATGCTCCTTAGATGGACAGTTGCGCGCGATGTCTTTGATTCGTGGGCACAGCGTATTGAGAAGCTTTGGGGTAATGGCATGGCTAATCTCCAGCGAATTAAGCAACCGATGGCCGCAGGAAGTTACATTATTAAAGCGGTCGGGTACGCCGCAAAAGGGGATAACGCGAATCAAGGCCTTATCCGTGGCAATCGCTACAACATTGCACGGTGCTCACGTGCCCCATCTTGGGAAGTTCTGGCGTCTTTTGACGCTGACAACATGGCGGCAATTATTAAAGAGTGCGGCTATCGATTGGAGCGTTGGCGCAGGCCTATCGAGCGCCAACTATCTCAAAAGCGCAAAAAACGCGAAGAGGCAGTAAAGGCACTATCGATTCACAAGTCCGATAAATCGAAGTCGTTCCGCATCACTCGACTGGTTAAGCAGTTGGAGACGGAAATCACAGAACAGAAAAACGCCTTAAAAAGTCGCGGTGTGTACGCCCGGAGCGATAACACATTTTCAATCTGCTTTGAGGGAGAACAAGCGGCTGAAAAGATGGATAAATTCCTGCTGTGGGCGGCAGGTGCGCGCAATTGGACAATGAATTGCGCGGATATTGATTTAGGTGAACTGCAAGAGATTGCAGTGTTGAAATATGAACATGAATACGAACAATTCGTCACGAAGCGCGCGGATTGGCAATCTCAATTGAGCCAAGAGTTGCCCCCGTTCGACCAAAAAGCACATGAAAATAACGAGCAGTCAGCAAGGGAGCTAATGACCGAATATGAGCAGCACGAAAACAGATAGAATCATCAGCGAGCTGGAACAAGAGGCGTCAAAAGGTAAGGTTAATTCATTCAGTCGATTGATGCTGATGGCGTTGCGCGCCATTCTCAAAGAGTTGCGCGACATTCGCCAGTTTGTCAATTCACCAGATGAAATGAACAGGCATTTGTAATGGGTGGGGATTCGAGGTTCGCCGGGCGAATAGTTTACACAAAAACGTACACCTGTTGGTGCGGCGCAAAAAAAACCACTCAGTGCCACAGCGGCAGTTTTAGTCAGACAATCAAGTGCGACTGTGGAGGCGACATGTACGGAAGTTCAAAACTGATAGACACCCAAAAGAAGCTGGCCGAAATCTATCAGCACCAGTAACAAAACCGCCACCGTCGTGAGACGTAGGCACTTTTCACCGTCGGGAGACGTAGAGCATGAACATTAGCAATAAATCGCAAGCGCTCGAAGCGCTGGCGACAATTCGCAACCATCAGGCTAATGCTGAGCGCAGCATTAGCCCACTCACCAAGGCCGCAGAGGCGCAAAAGGCGTCAAGTGTGGCGATTGATATTATTGAATACCTCATCACGTCGGGAGACGCTAAGGAGTGTAAGTAATGGCAAATCCTACCATTGGAACCATCATATGCCCGTTAATGGGCGACCTTGCTGACGTTCGTCAGGATAAGAACGGGAAATTCTACTACGCCGGAGAGGCGGGCATCATTGCGCCTAAATCGGCGTCTGGTCAAAAGTGGATGCGCGATAACGCAAAGTTTGACGGCGTTGACGCACAGCCGGAGCCGCAAAGCGCCGTTGAGCTGGAGCAGGACATCGAGCGAGAGCCTACCGCGCGCAGCGGTGGCCTGTTAGACGACTTGTTAGGTTCGGTTTGGGGAGCAGACGATGACTGAGGGAGTAGAAAATCATGTTCAGACAGATGAAAGTGTGGATGTCGAAATGCGCCAGTTACAGCAAATCGCTGCTGAAATTGACGGCGCGCAAACGCTGCCCCTCACGGAGAATGAGCAGGCGGAGCTGGAAGAAACACAGCGTCAACAATCTATCGATGAGCAAGCTGTTGCCCTTGCCGATGAGCAGTACCTTGCTGCGGTGCAAGGCGGTGTCGACGCGCTCTGGACGATGGCCGCGCCCAACTGGAAACTCGAAGAGGCCGAGCTCGCGCCCATGGCGCAACTCACCAAGATGGTGATAGATAAGCATTTCCCCAACCTGACCGAAAACGCAGGGCCGGAGGTGATGCTCGGCATGGTGGCGCTGAGCGTCATCACTTCGCGGGTCAGTGCCGGCATTCCGCCGCGCGGCAAAATTCCAGGCAAAGGGGGCGACGATGAGCAAGATTAATACACAGCTCGATTGTGAGCATGAATACGTCATTGGCGCTTCTGGCTCCGGCAAAAGTCATTACGTCAAAAGCATTGTCAAACGTCGCTCGCGGGTGCTGATTTGGGACCCGGACGACGAATACAGCGAAATCCCGAACATCCGCACGGTCAGCCGTGCCAGTGACTTAGTGAGCATCATTCAGGGCGGTGATGCGCGGGTGCGTTTTGTGCCGCGCTCGATGGACTCGAAACACCTTGAAAAGTGCTTTGAGTTCGTTTCTCTGGCGGCGTTCATCTGGGCGAACTGCTTATTCGTTGCGGAGGAAATCGCAGACGTGACCACGCCAAGCAAGGCGCTGAACGGGTGGGGCACGTTGTTGCGCCGTGGCCGTAAGCGAGGCGTCAAAGTGGTGGCCGTTTCGCAGCGCCCGGCAGAGGCCGATAAGACCATTTTCACGCAAGCGCGCATCATTCGCACAGGTCGCCTTGATGGTGAGGGCGATATCCAGCGCGTGGCAAATAACATGCGCATTCCGGCTGAGTACGTCGGGCGTCTGGGTAAGCTGGAGTTTTTCGAGTTAGACCGGAACAGCGGCGAGCTGAAAGCGGGCAAAATGGGCAAGTCCGTTATTGTACGTAAGGGGTGGGATAGCGAGCTGGATGTGACCAAGTTCACAAAAGCAGCGTAAAGCAAAATCCCTACGTTAGGTAACGTAAGGTTAGGTAACGTAGGAAAACGGCAGATTTGCCAAGGTAAAAAACGCCCGTTACGGTATGGGCTCACTTTAAGGGCACGTCGGGAGACGCCCCGTTAATTGTTCACGTCGAGAGACGCCAACACAGGAAACATCATCATGATGAAAAAATACCTACCTCTTGTCATTGTGACACTGGCTACTATGGCCGTCGCTAACCGTGTTCCAGCGGTTAAAAACGTCGTTAACCCAATCGTATAAGAGGGGCGCAATATGGCTCGTAAGATTCGTAAGTGCCCGTCTTTCTCAAACGTTACGCCGGGTTCAACGGCAACGCTTGAGTTACCTCTGGGTCTGACCTACCACCTGATGCATTTGTATTTCACCAACCTGTCACTGTCGCAGATGAAAAACATCCGCATCGAAGTGGACGGCAAGCCCATCAAAAAATGGGCGGACGGTGAGCGCCTGAATGCGGAAAACAAACACTATGGGCGCGGCGCAGCAACGGCGGGTTGTCTGCCTATCTTCTTTACCCGTGATGAGCTGAATGACTTGGCGCAAAAGCGCGTGTTTGCTCTGGGTACGACTGATATTCAGACCATGCACCTGCTGATTGACATCGCAGACGACGCGGTCGGTCCGAAACTGGAAGCCACTTCCGTTCGTTCGGCGGAAGCGCCGATGGGTTTCATCACTCGCATTCACGAGTTTAAAAAATCCAGCGCCGTATCGGGTGAAATCGAAATCGACAACATTCCGCTACGTGAAAACGCCGCGATTGCTGCTATCCACATTTACAGCCCGAACGTGACCGCATGTTCGCTGGAAGTGGACGACGGCATTGTGTGGGACATGACCAAAACGGGCGCGGCTAAGCTGCAAACCGATTACAAGCGTGACCCGCAAAGCGCGTCAAAAATGACGCTGGATTTTCTGCTTGAGGGCGACCTCGCGCAGGCCGTGCAGCTCAACGGCGTGCAGGACTTCCGCCTGAAACCGACACTTTCAGCGGCGGGCAGCATGGACATCGTTGTGGAGTACCTTGAGCAGTACAACCCGAAAGGCTAAGGGGGACGCATGCTACAGGATTTCTTTCAGGACGATTTCACGTTCAAAAACATCGCTAATACGTGGCTGACCTATGAGCAAATCCGCCATGGGTCAGACGCAACGCCGCAGGGGCAAGAGCAGGTTTACAACAAACCAACCACAAACAGCCAAGTTAACGAAGTGCAGGAGCCGCAAGTGAGCGGCGGCCTGTCCACTGAGTTGAAAATCGGTCTGGGCGCGGTGGGCTTGGTGGCTCTGATTCTGCTCATCAAAAAGTAAGGGGGTCGGATGTTTGGACAAATGACATCCCTGACGGGCGGCGGCGGATTCCAAGGCGGCAGCGCGGGCCCATCCACGGCAACCGGGGGCTATCACGACAGTGGTGTCTCTATCAATGCCGGGGTGAACATGGGCAACGGGCCTAACCCTTGGCTTATCGGTGCGCTGGCTTTGATTGCGGCGGCGGCTTATGTCTACACCAAAAAGTAACCTGAGTCCGTGTCCGTGGGAGCAGGTCGCAGACCCGCTCCGCTCCGCCCTTGGTGACTACCACGGCGCGGCAAGGCGCAAAGTCAGTCAGGGGCAGGAGCACACCTTTATTTGTGAGGGTGCGGCGCTGCTGCTTCGCGGTGAGGGTTCGGAGCTGGTCGTGGTGGGGTTTGCTGGGGAGCACAAATTAAAACAGGCGTGCCCCCACATCCTGACACTGGCAAAAACCATCGGCGCGCAGACCATCCGTCTGCACACAAAGCGCCGGGGCGAGTGCCGATACCTGAACCGATTGGGCTATCCGTTCGAGCAGCAATTTATTAACGATGAATACGTTTTAAGGATGGTGGTCAATGGGCGGCAGTTCGAGCAGTGCTAACCACACTAACACCAATACAGAAACCATCAGCGGCAGCGTTGGCGTTGATGGCAGTAACACAGGGCTGATTGTCTCCGGCGCTAAGGGGATGACCGTCAACATGACGGACGGCGGCGCAATCAATGCAGCGCTCAAGGCCATGACAGACGGAACCAATACGGCATTAAAAGCCGGACTGGAAATTAACAAAGTCTCACTGGCAACCAACGCAGACTTGAGTAAGGCCATGGGGGCGCTCAATACCGACTTGAGCAAGTACGCCATTGGTCAAAATACCGAACTAACAAAAACACTGGGCGTCCATGCACTAGTGAACGCAGATAAAGCTACCTCTGACGCCATGGACATCATGAAAAACCTGTCACTGAACAGCGACGCCGGGACCGCGCAGCAGACCACCAAATATTTCATGGTGGGCGCAACGGTGATTGCCGTCGCCGTGGCTGTCGCTCTGGGGAGACGCTAACATGCCGATTCTGAATATTTCAGTGACGCCGTCACACTCAGAGATTGCGCGGCACGGGCAGCGCTTCCAGCACCTGAGCGGTGACGCCATCAAGGTGAAGTTTTACGGCGCCAATGGCGAGTGGGAAGAAGAGGCGGAGCTGGTCGCGGGTGACTCGATGGCTTTTGCGCAGCCTTACGTTAAGTTCGAGGTGTCCTCTGATTTTGGCACTATTGCGCAGGTTTACTCCGGGTTTGCGGACATGCGTCGCGCCCGTCAGGATTTGACGCCAATCGGCGCAAGTCGCATCCGTTCGCGTATGGTTCGGGTTCGCAAGGGTGAGCAGCAGCTCATTGAAGCCAGCCGGGACCGCCGCCGTGTGGTGATTAAGCCACTGAATGGCGAGGTGTACGTGGGGGCCATGGCAACGGCGTTTAACGACAAAATGCCCGTTGAAATCGGCATCCCGCTACCGCTGGAAATGCAAGGGGCGCTCTATGCGGAAATCGCGCCGAATTTCGAACTACAGGGCGAGATTGATTACGTCGACGTCCGAATCATTGAGGAGCTGAACTAATGACAGTGACTTACACCACCGTCAACCTGTCACAGGGTGGCGGCAGTGACAACTTATTGATTAACCCGCGCGGTAAAATCAATCAGGCCGGAGAGGCGGACGGCGTACTCGCGGCAGGTCAGTATTTTTGTGATGGCTGGAAAGCGGGCAGCGCTGGCGCTGAAGTCTACATTGACCAGGACGGCTTTCGCTTAATTTCTGGCTCTATCGTGCAATTGGTGCCAAATACTATCGGCTCTGGCCGCACGCTGCGCGGAAATATGGACGTCGTTAGTGGTGCGCCAGTGATTAGCATCAATGGCGCAGGAAACAGCGCAGCTTCAAACAGTGATGAATACATCACATTTGAGGTATCTGGTAATAACTCCAAGTTCAGCCGCTTGGTTTTGGCCGATAGCGTCGACTTGCCAATTTACCAGCAGCAGGCGGATGAATTGGCGCCTTGTCAGCGGTTTTTATTCATAACAGATTCAAAAAATTGGCTTTACGCCATATCAGACACGCTGAATCGGAGATTTAGTATTTCGTTGCCGAATATGGTTCAGGTTCCGGCTGTTTCAAATCTAGCCGATGAATATGGTAAAGCAATTTCAGTTCAGTTCATTGGCAGGTCAATGGCAGTTCTGTCATGCACCGTGGAAAGTGCATCGAAATATGTACTGTTACAGCCCGGCGCAACTTTTGACGCCCGGCCATAAGGACTTCTACCCATGAAATACGCAAACCAAGAAAAAAACACAGTGGTAGTCAGTCACCCAAATTCAGGCCAGCAATGGACCGTCCCGCGCGGCCATCGCTTCTGGTCTGAATGGGGTATCGATACAGCCGAACAGGAAGGGCGCATTGATGAACCAGAAACAATTGATGCTAATGACGCTACTGGCGGCAGCAGCGTTAATGCTGAGTAATCGAGGGGGCGGCATGAGAACAGGCAGCACAAACGTGATTAGCAATTCAAACAGCTCAACCACATCGACAGGCTCTTACGTGGACGGCTACACCGGGGCGGCAATGCCGCGCGGTATCCGCAATAAGAATCCGGGCAACATCGAAGACAACGGCGTCGCATGGCGTGGCCGCAAAGGCAACGATGGCCGCTTTATCATCTTTGACAGCGAAGTGAACGGCATCCGGGCAATCGCCCGCATCCTGAACACGTACCGCAGCAAATACGGCATTGATACCATCGAAAGCATCATTAACCGCTGGGCACCACCTGTTGAGAACAACACCGGGGCATACATTCAGCACGTGGCGGCGCAAGTGGGCATCGCTCAAAACGCCACAGTGAGCAAAGTGCATTACCCGGCGCTCATCAAAGCCATCATCAAACACGAAAACGGCGTGCAGCCATACTCTGACGGGGTGATTCATGAAGGTATCGCCGCAGCTTGAGCGCCGTTTGGTTGATATGGCCGTGCTGATAATGGCGGGCGTTGGCGTCTGGTACGTCACACGTCAGGCCGCTATCAAGCTGGATAAGGCCGCGCAGCAAGCCACAGAGCCAGTCGGAAAGCTCATCAGTGATTTGCTGGCAAAGTTCAACGGCTGGGAGCCTGTCACGCTCCAGCCGCTATTAATTCGAGATTTCTATCTCACCAGTGACCATCGACTCACACCGCAAGCGCAGCAGACCTTGTGGTCGGTCGATGATTACAAGCCGCTATTGGTGGAGCTGTTCACAAGCCAGGGCGGGCAACTTAAAGAGAAGTACCGACCATTAATCAACGTAGAAATTACGAGAGGTAATATCGATGTCTAAATTAGTAAAGTACGCAAAACAGCGCTCAACGTGGCAAGGCTTATCAACGCTGGCGCTGACAGTGGGCTATGTAGCCGGGGAAGCGGCAACGGGTGGCTTATTGGGTGGTGCGATTGCGCTGTTTGGCGCTATTTCGGGCTTGGTTGAAACTGCGTCAGACGACAGTAAAGCCGATGACCGAATTTCTGCAGTATCTCAATAGTATCGGTTTGCCGCCGTCCATGGTGTTGTTCGGTGGCATCCTCTGGCGTATCGATAAACGTCTCACCATCTTAGAGACTAAGGCGGTCAAATGACTATCCCTACGCAGTTCGGCGTGAACGTTACCACGCCGGACCCGGTACAAATCCGAATCGACGTAAGCGAGCGCACCATGGCAACCGTGGGAATCGTGGTAGTGGTGACTGCGCTCTTAATCAAACGGCTAAAAGGGTGATTCCATGGCAGTGAGCAAGAAAACCGCCACCAAGGGCAAAGGCAAGCTGAAAAAAGGCTTTCGTTACGCCAAAGGTGGCCGAATCGTGAAAGCGAAAAAGAAATAAAATAAGCCCGCATTACGCGGGCTTTTCTTATTTCAGCTTGGTGGGAATCCAAGGGGCGGCTTGCATGCGGCGACCGCCACGAAATGGCAACACGTTGTCTTTGGCCGGATAGTATTTAGGGCTTTCAATGTGACCGTGTAACTCAACAAGCTGATGATACTCATCACGCCAGTGCGCGAACGATTCCAGCTCCTTAGGGCTGAACTCGCGCCCGGTAGGCGTTACCAATACCGCACGTTGCTCATCGATACTGAAACCACGCCAGCGGGCGTCGTTCGGCAAGTACCCAATGGCTTTAATAATCAGCAGCTTTTCGGCCATGGGGTTAATGGGAATTTCACCACGTAACCAGCGCCGAACCGTAACAGGCTTAACGTGGAAAAAGTCAGCGCCAGCTTTGATGCTGTCGAATTCGCGCCAGAATAGACAGTGAAAGGAGTCGAATGTCATAGTGATACGCCTCACATTTTTTTATCGTTATTAATGGGTTATTTCGATTGCTGTGAGGGCTTTTAATCGGAGTTTTCAATCAAAAGCATTTGAGAGACATTTTGTATCAATCTCACAATAAAACAGCCTTATGATTAACGACGAACTGAGACGGGTTTTATATGCAATGTATCTAAATAAGTGATTGAAACAATAGAATATTTAGAATTTAGATATGAATTAACGTCAAATGTTAAAAAAACACAATGCAGTGCGTATTATGTATATTATGTTAAATTAAATATGAGTTAGCTTGGATTCTGATGCGTTTTGCTCCCCTTACTACCTTTAAGGTGGCTCAGATTAAACATAACTGTATTTACCATAAAATACCTAATAATCAGTTTGTTAATCTACGATTTCCAAACCAATTATTAGTATTAACGATCATTGTTTGTTTCTAAAATTCGTCCAATGGTTTCGATTATCTCTGCACTTCGGATTGGCTTGGCTACAAAGTCATTCATGCCGGCGTTGATACATAACTGCTGATCTTGCTCCATCGCATGCGCTGTCAAAGCAACAATTGGTGTGTTCAGTCCCCGTGCTCGAATCGCTTTTGTGGCGGAAATGCCATCCATGACTGGCATTGAGATGTCCATAAGAATAATGTCTGCCTGACCGCCGTTGGCAAAGAAATCCAGCGCCTCGCTACCATTATCTTTCGTGATCACAAGGTAGCCTTCTTTTTCCAAAATCAGCTTGATCACCATTTGATTGGTTTTGGTATCTTCTACCACAACAACTTGCTGTTTGTTACTTTCGTAGCGTTTTGGCATGTCACGCTCTGGAATGCGTTCTCTGCATCTGGATTGCAAAGGCAAAGATACCTTAAAAACAGATCCCAAACCTGGTGTACTCTCGACATCAATATTGCCGCCCATCAAACTGACCAAATGTTTAGTAATGGTCAGTCCGAGGCCTGTCCCACCGAAATTACGCGTGATCGAGCTATCTGCTTGTTTGAATGGACTAAATAGGCTCTCAAGAATTTGGGGCTCGATTCCTATTCCGGTATCACAGACTTCAAGGATCAGTTGAGCGCCCGTCACTTTAAGTGACACGGTCACAAGGCCGTTGCCAGTAAATTTAATTGCGTTCCCCACAAGGTTGAAGACGATTTGCGAAAAACGCGTCGGATCTAGCCAAAAGTCCCGATGGCTTTCAATATCCGTATCAGATTGAAATATCAGCCCTTTTGCTTTGGCAGACTGCTTTAAGTGTATCAACGCTTTATCAAATTCGGAGCGTAGATCAATCCACTGACTATTAAGATCAAAATGACCGGATTCAATTTTTGTGAAGTCGAGAATGTCGTTAATGATCACCAGAAGTAGCTCAGCAGATGCGCCCATCTGTTCGAGCAGCTTGAGTTGTTGCAAAGAGGAAGAGTCGGCTCGCATTACGTCAATCAGGCCAAGTACAGCGTTAAGGGGGGTCCGGATTTCATGGCTCATCATCGCCAGAAACTGAGATTTCGCCTGATTGGCTTCCACTGCTTTTTGTTGAGCTAATTCAAGCTCTTGAGTTCGGATCTCGACCAGCGTCTCCAGGCGTTCTTTGTTCTCTATATCAATGATAGCCCGCTCGAGTAATGGCCGAAAACGTGACAGGGTGTCACGAACAGGAATGCTGAACTGCCCTTTTCTTCTGCCAAATAGCATGATGACAAACTGGGACACCTGGGCTTTGACACCCGTGACCAGTGCAGACTGAATCTCTTGTCTGGCAAAAGCGTTGAGTTCCTCGAACTCTTTAAGTGTGGATGGCTGGAATAGAACAATACAGTCACCGTTAAGAACACGATTGAATTTGTTGTCGCTCTTCCATACGTGTTTAGCAAAGACACTGTTTGAGGTCAGCAGTGTTTTGAAATGTGCTTCGTCTTTGTCTTTTGTAAGTACGACAAAATCGTCAAATGCGATGTAAGGCAATAAAACACGATGCAGTTCGTGGAAAATCTGATGTTTGTTTTTCGCGCCAGTAATGCTGGATATCCCTGCGAGTATGGCACTGTTTTCCTCTGCCAGTCTGGCTTCTCGTTCCCGGCTTCTGTTTAATTCGACGAGCAGTTCACTCAATTGTTCTTGGTTTTCTAATTGCATCGTTTTTTGTCTTTCACCTTGAGCGATAAAACCTGGCTGCGGAAATCATCAGGTTGCCATGGCCATTCTCACCCCCGGCAAATCTGCCTTGTTCGCCAAACGTAAAAGGACAAATAAATGGTGTATTGGCTGCTTCATGTTTGAGGTTTGCGTAGACCCGTTTCATGTCTTCTCCCAGATACAACATTGGTCCTGCACACATAATGCAGAGGATCCCCAGAGTATGGGAGTTCAGGTGATTTTTTCTATTTGCTTCTTGGAGCACTCGCGCTCCTCGGCTAATCAGTTGCTCTCTGTCACCGGACATTAAAGTAATTGCATCTCCGGGACGAATATCAGTAAAGAGCAACAGCCCCTGTTTTTGACTGATTCGTATTGGATGAGACAATTTATAATAAGGCTGAGCATAGACGTGACCAGCGATACGTCCCAGAGGATACTGAGTGACTAACTCAAACACGAAATGTGGTGGTACTGACACACCGGCGTGGTCACTGATCCATTCTCGATAAATCTTTTGTGCGGGTTCGCCGTCAATTTCCAGCAGTTCCCTGCCTTTGGCCTTAGTCACAATGCCGGTAAATTCAGTTGGTGAATAACCAGCGCTGAAGTTCGTAGAGAGCTTTTCTGATGGGAAAAATACCTGAAGTGCTATGCCGCGGGTTGTGTGCGCTTTTTCCGTAAATATTGACCAATGGCCTTTGATGCCATTGTCAGCGGCACTGCCACCGATAATTGGTACTGGCACGTGAAATTTGGAGTCGATCGCATCAATGATTTTTTCTTCGAAACCCGGAGTGGCGTGAGCGATGACAAATCCTGGTACTTCGCCTTCACGCTCCGCTTTTTTGAGCGCTTTATCCAGGGTTACTGAGACTAAATCAGGTATGTCGGAATCATCGTATACCTGACTTAGAGCAGATCCATACGCACTGGACTTACTGTCGTAAATAGCGGCCAGTCCGACGACGGGTCCCCAATGAAGCCCTTTTTCTGTCATGAGCCCTCTGCATGTCGAGGCGCCGATAACAGGAACATGGTCAGGCAAACGTTTCGATAGCTCCATACGGAGCTTGCTGGGGTCGTAATCTTGAGTGTAGTAACAGATGACGCTCGCCAGATTTTCAACATCCAGCTCAGAGAGCATGTCATCTGCCACCATGGACTCTTGCGGTTTGTGAGATACGCGAGTCTTAAAGTGCATGACGGGCATAAGATCTTAAGTTTCGTCTCTTATACCTTAATTCTATGCATCATCCTAGTATTTCATAGTGAAAAGTTTGTTTGCTCGTTCAATTATTTCGCGAAGATCAATTTATAACGGCTTCCCTCGTCAGAGAGAATTTCTACCTCAGGTAATTGGTCAGGAATACCAGGTGCAACTACATGTGTATGTTCGGTTGGTTGCGTGATGGTTAGGGAATCTTTCTCAGCGATTTTCCAGTCCTTAGGTAGGTTGGAGATGACAATTTGACCTTCTGACTGCCAGATCGCAGTGAACGGGTGATTATTAACATTAATTGTACATTTTGTTTCCAGTTGACACTGGAAGGATTGACTTGGTTCATACGTGACCGTTCTCCAGAAAAACGCGATCAGAAGTAAGGTTAACATGATCAATATTTGCGCAAGTCGTGCTGGTGTGAGCTTTTGAGCTGGCATGAATGTGTATTCTCCGTGTAACAAAGTTCAAAGTTTTGAAATAAAAGAGCAAAACCTGAACGACAGTAAGGTTACTACCCTGTCATTGAATTGTTAATTGCAGTATAGTTGTCGGCTGAAAATGCCACTTTTTGTTAAAGCCTGCAAGATACACCAAACGCCTGAAATGGCATAGTTTTCTTAAGGGTTTGGGGGGCATTGCGACGTTTTTGTCGTGTTGGAAGTAAAGTGTAGTTAATTAGAAATTGGAAGCATGCAAATGAGCCAAGAAAAGCAGCTTGAGCAAAACTACAACTATACGGTCGTCCGTCAGTTCACCCTGGTCACCATCTTATGGGGTATTGTCGGTATGGGCGTTGGTGTTTTGATTGCCGCTCAGTTAGTTTGGCCACAGCTAAACTTTGATACGCCGTGGTTGACGTACAGTCGTTTACGTCCGTTGCATACTAATGCGGTTATTTTTGCGTTTGGTACAAGTGCCCTGTTTGCAACATCTTACTATGTTGTGCAGCGTACCTGTCAGACACGTCTGTTTGGTGGTCCACTGGCAGCCTTCACCTTTTGGGGTTGGCAGGCAGTAATTCTTTCTGCAGCCATTTCTTTACCTTTGGGTTACACCACAAGTAAAGAATACGCTGAACTGGAATGGCCGATTGATATCGCGATCGCGATTGTTTGGGTCGCTTACGCCGTAGTGTTCTTTGGCACTCTGGTTAAGCGTAAGACCTCTCACATTTATGTAGCGAACTGGTTCTTCGGAGCTTTCATCATCACGGTTGCTGTTCTTCACATTGTGAACAGTATGGCAATTCCGGTATCAATGATGAAATCGTACAGTATTTACTCTGGCGCCGTTGATGCAATGGTTCAGTGGTGGTACGGCCACAACGCCGTAGGTTTCCTGCTGACCGCTGGTTTCCTAGGTATGATGTACTATTTCGTTCCTAAGCAAGCTGAACGCCCTGTTTATTCTTACCGCCTATCTATTGTTCACTTCTGGGCACTGATATCCCTGTATATCTGGGCCGGTCCTCACCACCTTCACTATACTGCTTTGCCAGACTGGACTCAGTCCGTTGGTATGGTGATGTCGCTGGTACTGTTTGCGCCTTCTTGGGGCGGTATGATCAACGGTATTATGACGCTATCTGGTGCGTGGCATAAACTGCGCTACGACCCTATCTTGCGTTTCCTAATCGTTTCTCTGTCCTTCTATGGCATGTCGACCTTCGAAGGTCCGATGATGTCTATTAAGACGGTCAATGCTCTTTCTCACTACACTGACTGGACGATTGGTCACGTTCACTCAGGTGCATTGGGTTGGGTTGCAATGGTATCAATTGGTTCGGTTTACCACTTGATTCCTCGTCTGTTTGGTCAAGAGCGCATGTACTCTGTCGGTTTGGTCAACACCCACTTCTGGCTGGCGACTATCGGTACTGTTCTGTACATCGTTGCTATGTGGATCTCTGGCGTGATGCAAGGCCTGATGTGGCGTGCAGTAAACTCAGACGGCACGCTCACTTACAGCTTCGTTGAATCTGTACAGGCGTCTTACCCGTTCTACACGGTTCGTTTTATTGGTGGATTCATCTTCCTGTCAGGTATGTTCCTGATGGCGTACAACACCTACAAAACCCTTTCTGCGCCTAAACATAGCCTTAAAGCTATTCAGCAACCGGCATAAGGAGATTTAAGAATGAGCAGTAATTCGAACAATCGCCACGAAGTTGTTGAACGTAATGTTGGCTTGCTGGCTATCGGCATCGTGTTTGCGATCAGTCTTGGGGCGTTGGTGGAAATCACGCCGCTGATTTTCCAGAAACAAACCACAGAACCGGTTGAAAACCTGAAGCCTTATACAGCGCTACAGATGGAAGGTCGTGATATCTACATCCGTGAAGGCTGTAACGTATGTCACAGCCAGATGGTGCGTCCATTCCGTTCAGAAACAGAGCGTTATGGCCATTACTCTGTGGCTGGGGAAAGTGTTTGGGAACACCCATTCCTGTGGGGCTCTAAACGTACTGGCCCGGATTTGGCTCGTGTAGGTGGTCGTTACTCTGATGAGTGGCACCGTGTCCACCTGACTGACCCTCGAGAGTTGGTTCCTGAGTCAAACATGCCAGGTTTCCCTTGGCTGGCTGAGAATACGCTTGACGGCAAGTACACTCAGAAAAAACTGGAACTATTCCGCGATAAATTTGGTGTTCCTTACACAGATGAGCAAATCGCTAATGCAGCGAAAGACGTAGAAGGTAAAACAGAGATGGATGCACTCATCGCTTATCTTCAGTCTCTTGGTCATTCAATGAAGTAAGGAGGGATTATGGACATCGGTACTATTCACAGTATTTGGACCATAGTGATATTTGTTTGCTTTATCGGCGTGGTTTGGTGGGCTTTCGGCAAAAGCCGTAAAAGCCGCTTTGAAGAAGACGCCAATATGATTTTTGCAGACGAAGAACAAGCACCCTCTAAAGAACATGGAGTGACTAAGTAATGACTACATTTTGGAGTCTTTGGATCATCATCATTACTGTCGGTACGCTCGTTGGCTGTGCTGCACTGCTCTTCTGGTGCCTGAAAGATAAAATGGGTGTGGAAGAAGGTGACGACATGGGCCACGAGTACGACGGTATTCGTGAGTTGAACAACCCTCTGCCGAAATGGTGGAGCTACCTTTTCGTAAGTACGTTCATTTTTGCCGCCGTTTATCTGACTCTTTATCCGGGTCTGGGTAGTTTCAAAGGCGTGCTGGGCTGGCAGAGCTCGGATCAAACCGTTCGTTCAATTGAGCAATCTCGTGAATCTATCGCGAAAGCTCAACAGAGCAAAGAACTGGTTCAATATGCTAAAGAGCTGGATGACGCAGATGCGTACTTTGGTGCGGCATTTAAGAAACTGGCATACACCGACAATGGTCAACTGCGCCCGATTCCGGAAATCGCAGCTGATTCTGAAGCCGTTAAAGTAGGCCAGCGTCTGTTTCTGCAGAACTGTTCTCAGTGTCACGGCTCTGATGCACGCGGTCTGAAAGGGTTTCCTAACCTAACTGATAATGCGTGGCTGTACGGCGGTGAACCAGAAGCGATTGTAACCACCATTATGCATGGTCGTATTGGCCAGATGCCTTCTTGGATCGATGCTCTCGGTGAGCAAGGTGTTCAGGAAGTGGTGAGCTACACCTTGAGCCTGTCTGGACGTTCGGTGAATGCACGTGAAGCGGAAGCGGGTAAATCGCGTTTTGTTGTCTGTGCTGCGTGTCATGGTACTGACGGCAAAGGTAACCCGGCTGTCGGTGCGCCGGATCTTACCGATCAAGATTGGTTATTCGGCGGTACTCGCGCTGACGTAACTGAAACCGTTACACATGGACGTTCTGGCGTGATGCCTGCCTGGAAGGACATTCTTGGCGAAGATAAAGTTCAATTGGTTGCTTCCTATGTCTGGAGTTTGAGTAACTCTGACAATAAGTAACATTTCAATAACAGCCCCTTTCTAAGGGGCTGTCTTTCCTATAAGTTTGTGGCCCTTTCTTTCATTTTGTCGTTGAGAACTTTTTTATGGTAAAGCCTTGGTATAAACAATTCTGGCCGTGGTTTCTAATTATTCTTCCTCTTACCGTGGTCGTTTGGACAATTCTTACAGTGATCGTTTTTTCACAAAATTCAGTGTCTCTGGTGACCGAGGATTACTATAAAAAAGGCAAGGGAATCAATATTGATCTATCGAAAATCAATGTTGCAAAAGAGCTGGGTTTGAGTGCTCAGGTCGAGTCTGATGGTCACGATATCGTGATCCGTTTTAATAAAGGCAAGCTGGACCACTATCCTGCCATTTCTGCACTGTTTGCCCATCGAACCCTGGCGGACCGAGATTTTACCCAACTGGTCACTGCGGATGCCAAAGGTCAGTACCGCATCAAGCTGTCGGAAGAGCTTCAAGGCCCTTGGTTTATCGAACTCACCCCACATGATGACTCATGGCTAATACAAGGTCGTGTCACCTTCCCTACCACTGAAATCCTACTGATGAACTGACGCTATGTGCAAAACGTGTTATCACTGCGGTGAAGAGGTACCAGTCAACACGGACTTCAATGTTGAGATTCTTGGTAAAGTTAGAGGCATGTGTTGTCCGGGTTGCCAAACCGTCGCTCAGACTATTGTTGATAGTGGTTTGGTTTCCTATTACCAATATCGCACCGCGCCAGCGGATAAAGTGGATCTGGTTCCGGAGCAGCTTCAGACCCTGATTCACTATGACAATGATGACGTACAGGCTGAATTTGTTCGTCATAATGACGACCTTTCAGAAGTGACGTTGTCACTTGACGGGGTCTCATGTGCTGCATGTGCCTGGTTGATCGAAAAACAGGTCTCCTCTCATACCGGTGTAGTCGCGATCCGAGTCAATACAACGACCAACCGAGCGTTGCTCAAATGGAACAAAACTCAGACTCGTTTAAGTGAACTGCTTTCCGTTATTCATCAACTGGGTTACAAAGCCGCGCCATTCGAAGCCGATAAGCAGGAAGCCTCTTACCATCGATCGATGAAGCAATACCTGTATCGGTTGGGGATTGCGGGTTTGGCGACCATGCAGGTAATGATGCTGGCTGTCGCGCTGTATCTGGAAGTGTTTGGTGATTTAGATACGGAGTTTAAGAACTACTTCCGTTGGGTCAGTTTGATTTTTGCTACACCTGTGCTGCTCTACTCCGCGCTGCCGTTCTATCTCAATGCGTGGCGCAGTATTCGAGGCAGAACGCTCGGAATGGATGTTCCGGTTTCCATTGCACTCATTTTTGCCTACGTAGCCAGTTTGGTGGCGACAGTAACAGAAAAAGGCGAAGTGTTCTTCGAGTCTATCTCGATGTTCACGTTCTTCTTGTTGGTCGGACGTTTTCTCGAAATGCGTGCCCGGCGTAAAGCCGCAGCCGCAAGTGGGAATCTACTGAAACTGATACCAGCGATTGCGACCAAGCTGGACGGGACACAAATACCGGTCAAAACACTAAAGCCGGGTGACCACATTCGCGTGCTGCCGGGTGAGCACGTTCCGGCGGACGGAGTTGTGTTGTCCGGACGTGTGCACATCGACGAATCCATGCTGACGGGGGAATCCGTACCAGTGGTGAAAAACACGGGCGATGCGGTATATGCCGGTACACTTAATGGCGAGGAAGCGTTTGACCTAAATGTCGCGGCCACCAAGGCTGAGTCTGTGATTTCAAACATCGTTCGTCTTCAGGACGAAGCCCAAATGTCTAAGCCGAAAATCGCAGAGATAGCGGATGTAGTTGCACGCTATTTTGTGGCCGTGATTCTAATCATTGCGGCTGTTACCTGGTGGTATTGGCATGAAACCAAACCGGAAGACGCATTTTGGATCATGTTGTCTGTGCTGGTCGCAACCTGTCCGTGTGCCCTTTCGTTGGCAACACCGACGGCCCTGACTTGTGCGACATCGCGCATGAGCAACTTTGGTATATTATTGCGTAAGAGTCACGTGTTTGAGACGTTGTGTAAGGTCAACCACCTGGTCGTTGATAAAACCGGCACACTCACCCACGGTGACATTGTTTTGAAAGACACTCTGGTGCATGGTAAATACAGTGCTGAGCAAGTGCTGGCCATAGCGGCGGCGTTGGAAGCCCACGCTAACCATCCGATCGCTCGTGCTTTTAAGCCCTACTTTGATCATGCCATTGAAGTGACACAGGTCGAGAACATTATCGGCTCGGGTATCGAAGGCCATTATCTTGGAAGTACGGTCCGAATTGGCAGTCCAGATTTTGTATTGCGCGATACTACGCAGTCTGTCTCGAATGGTATTTATCTCTCTTTGGATGGTGAACTTATCGCGACCTTCACCTATCAAGATCCTATTCGCAAAGAAAGTGCTCTGCTGATCGAGAAGTTTCAGCAAGCAGGTATTCAAACCACCTTGCTGACTGGCGACACTCAGCAAAACGCTGATGTGGTCGCGAATCAGATCGGTATAGACACCGTCGTGGCCGGAGCGAAACCAGAAGATAAACTGGCGTACCTGAAGTCGCTGGATAGTGGCCACATTTCGATGATGATCGGCGACGGCATCAATGATGCGCCAACTCTGGCTGGGGCCCATCTATCCGTCGCGATGGGTGGCGGTACCGATGTCGCCAAAGCGTCTGCAGACATGGTATTACTCGGTGATAAGTTGGATAAGCTACTTGAAGCGCGTAACCTGGCGCTAAAAACCCGCCGTATTATCCGCGAAAACCTTGCGTGGTCTCTGGGGTACAATCTATTGATTTTGCCGTTAGCTGTGGCCGGCTTAGTTGCGCCTTATGTGGCTGTGGTCGGTATGTCTGCAAGCTCAATTATAGTAGTATCGAACTCTCTGCGTTTGCTTAAAGAAAAGGGGCGATAAAATGGAAAGCCTGTATATTCTGATTCCGATTGCGATTGTACTGGTCGCAGTCGCGGCCGCTATCTTCCTATGGGCAGTGAAGAGCGAGCAGTTTGAAGATCTAGAGCGTCAGGGACACAACATTTTGTTTGACGAAGATGAGCACCCTCAGGAGAAAGATCGGCAATGAGCCCGGATTTTCTTGGGGCCTTTGTGATTGGTGTTGTCGGCGCTGGACATTGTATGGGTATGTGTGGTGGCTTAGCTTCCCTGCTCTCCCTTGGTCAGCAATCCCATAGTAAACAACGAGTTATTCCCCTGCTTTATAATACTGGCCGCCTCATCAGTTATGCTCTGGTTGGCGCGCTTGTCGGCGGTTCTGTGTCCACATTGGCTGAAGTCAGCGAACTTAATTCCGCCTTGGTTTGGCTCCGTTTAATAGCCGCTATTTTTATGATTTTGCTGGCGTGCTATTTAGGCCGATGGTGGAATGGCTTGCTGCAAGTAGAGAAATTGGGTCAATCTGTCTGGCGCTATATCTCTCCTGTGGGCAAATCACTTCTGCCATTAAAATCCTCATTGCATGCCTTGCCATTCGGTGTGATCTGGGGCTGGTTGCCTTGCGGTTTAGTTTATTCGACACTGACCTGGTCTGCGGTTTCCGGTAGTGCGGTTAACGGCGCGCTAATCATGCTGGCATTCGGAGCAGGTACCCTTCCCGCCATGCTGTTCGTAGGCTATGGCGCCAACTATTTTCAGAAAATCCAACAGTCCGGCCTGTTTCGCAACATCAGTGCATTTTTAATCTTGGGTTATGGTGTGTATACTGCCTTCGGCGCATTAACCATTTTGTCATCTGCGGCTTAGCCAGCTGTTTTTAAGACGCTTTTTTAACTATCCTTTGTGGTTAATGGGTGCTAAAATATTGATGTAAATCAAATAGTGAAAGGTTGTTATGATTTCTGAAAAACCTGCTACAAAACGCATTCAATCTGGTGGTTGTGCCATTCACTGTCAAGATTGTAGTATCAGTCAACTCTGCATTCCGTTTACGCTCAACGAAGCTGAACTGGATCAGCTTGATCAAATTATCGAGCGTAAAAAGCCGATTCAAAAAGGTCAGGAACTGTTTAAAGCAGGTGACGATCTGAAATCGCTTTACGCCATCCGCTCAGGTACGATCAAAAGCTATACCATCACAGAACAGGGTGATGAGCAGATCACTGCGTTCCACTTAGCCGGTGATTTGGTTGGTTTTGATGCGATTACTGGAGACAGCCACCCAAGCTTTGCTCAGGCTCTTGAAACATCGATGGTGTGTGAGATTCCGTACGAAATTCTGGATGACCTGTCAGGCAAAATGCCAAAGCTTCGTCAGCAAATCATGCGCCTGATGAGTAACGAAATTAAAGGCGACCAGGAAATGATCCTGTTGCTTTCAAAGAAAAACGCAGAAGAGCGTCTGGCGGCTTTCCTTTACAACCTCTCTACTCGCTTCTCCCAACGTGGCTTTAGTCCTCGTGAGTTCCGTTTAACCATGACACGTGGTGATATCGGCAACTATCTGGGTTTAACCGTAGAAACGATTTCTCGCCTTCTGGGCCGTTTCCAGAAATCAGAAATTTTGAGTGTGAAAGGCAAATACATCACTATTTTGAATCATGATGCCCTGATGGAATTAGCTGGCGTAACGTCAGAATAGTCAGTAATCTCAATGATGTAGCTCAAAGCTGAGCTACATCATAAATCTCCTCGCTTCTTCCCTTTTTTTCTAAACGTTCTCAACGATTTGCGCTACAGTAATCTTATGGTTCTCCTCCACGTTAAGGAGCTGGTATGAGTATCTATAGCAAAATTCTTGTCGTTGCTGACATCAATCATGATGAACAACCGGCGTTAGCCCGCGCAGTGCAACTGGCCGAGAAAAGCCGGTCTCGCAGCAGTGTGACTTTTTTCCTTTCCATTTATGATTTCTCCTACGACATGACCTCAATGCTTTCTGCAGAAGAGCGTGATGCAATGCGACGTGGTGTGATTCATCAGCGTGAGCAGTGGATGAGAAAAGTCGCAGAGCCATACATCAACAATTCGTTTGACTTCAATGTTGTCGTGGTCTGGCATAATCGCCCTTACGAGGCCATTATTGCCGAGGTCTTTTCAAACAGTCATGACATTCTGATCAAAGGCACCCGCAAACACGACGTGCTGGAATCGGTTATTTTCACCCCGACAGACTGGCATTTGTTGCGTAAATGCCCTTGCCCGGTCTTGCTGGTTAAAAATGCGTATTGGCCTGAAGATGCCAATGTGATTGCGTCTGTTCATGTGGGATCTGAAAACGACACCCACCTGGACCTCAACGATCGTATGGTGGAACAGTTGCAAAACATAGCAGATCGGTTTGGTGCGACGCCTTATTTGGTCAATGCTTATCCGGTTACGCCAGCCAATATTACGATTGAACTACCCGAGTTTGATCCGGCAACCTATACGGATGCCGTACGTGGCCATCATTTAACGTCCATGAAAGCACTACGCCAAAAACACGGTATTGCAGAAGAGCAAACCATCGTGGAGCAAGGCTTGCCTGAAGACGTGATACCAGAAGCGGCGGAGAAACTCAGTGCCGCCATGGTGATTCTCGGCACCACAGGACGTACAGGGCTGTCCGCTGTCTTTATTGGTAACACTGCTGAGCATGTTATCGATAAAATTAATTGTGATGTTCTGGCACTGAAACCCGCTGGTTACATCAGCCCGCTCGACCCGAACGAAGCCATCTGATGTGAATCCGAATCCGACAGTGAAAATCCCCGTTTGATACCGGGGATTTTTTTGTTCTAAGTACCGATTAGATCTGGTATCTCGCCTATATATCCGTATCATACGCACTTCATTTTTAATCACTGAATCAAGACTGCAAGCTGATGACTGAGCAAACTCAAGAGCGCACCAAAGCTCAACAATACAACTTCAATAAACTTCAGAAGCGTCTGCGCCGCAATACTGGCCAGGCTATCGCTGATTTTAATATGATTGAAGATGGCGACCGCATTATGGTGTGTCTGTCCGGTGGTAAAGACAGCTTTACCATGCTGGAGATCTTGATGAGTCTGCAAAAGAGCGCGCCAGTCTCGTTTGAACTGATAGCGGTAAACCTGGATCAGAAACAACCAGGGTTTCCTGAGCACATTCTACCTGAGTATCTCGATAGCTTAGGTGTAGAGTACAAGATCGTTGAAGAAGATACTTACTCCATCGTTCAGGATAAAATCCCGGAAGGTAAAACCACCTGCTCTCTTTGTTCACGTTTGCGCCGCGGTATTTTATACCGCACGGCGAAAGAACTGGGTGCTACAAAAATCGCATTGGGCCACCATCGTGACGACATCATTGAAACGCTGTTCCTGAACATGTTCTACGGCGGTAAAATGAAAGGCATGCCACCAAAACTGGTATCAGACAATGGTGAACACGTGGTGATTCGTCCACTGGCATATTGCCGTGAAAAAGACATTATTAAGTACTCTGAAATGCGTGCGTATCCGATCATCCCATGTAACCTGTGTGGCTCTCAACCAAATATGCAACGTCAGAACATCAAACAGATGTTGAATACCTGGGACAAGCAATTTCCAGGGCGCATTGAAACGATGTTCCGCGCGATGCAGAATGTGGTACCGAGCCATCTGGCGGATTTCGAGCTGTTTGACTTTAAATCGATCAATCGCGACTCTGGTGTAATCAACGGTGGCGATATCGGCTTTGATAAAGAAGAGATGCCGGCTCAGGTGATGGACGATGAAGAGCGCGTTCAGGAGTTCGATCCGAGCCTGAAGTTAGATGTGACAACGATTTCTTGATGCTAAAAAAGGTGACCCAGAGGTCACCTTTTTTATTACTTCTTTGCCTTGGGTAAATACGGAAGCACCCTGACGGTGTTTTCCGGTAAGATCATGTACCCGCCTTCGCCAATATCCGCCAACGCCACCTGAGCTTTGCCATTTTCAATGGCAATCGTGCGACCATCAGAAAGCTGGATCTCGCTGGTTAACTTGCTCGCAAACTCCAGCGTGACTCCCTCAACATCGGGCGTAAACCAGCTGGCAAACATGCCTCCCAAATCTTCTAGAATGGTCTGCATTTGCGGCAACAGCTTTTTGACCTCTTCGTAAGTCACTTTACCGTTCAGTGGTTCTTTGGTCATAACCACCATAGAAAAATCACACCGCTGATCCATTGGAGTGTGTACGAAGACCAAAGGATTGGCTTTACGCAAATTGTTGTCCAGCGGCACGATTAACTCTTTGTGAGGAGAGATGGTTAACTCTTCGTAATGTTCTTCTTTTTCCATCCAGGCTTTTTCAATGTTGCACAGCTGCTTGGAGTCGGCGTTGACAAAGAAGAAGCCCACTTTGACGTCATCGTGCCCTTCTTTGCTGTTGGCTTTCATCTGAGAAAACAACTTGGAGTACGTGAACATGTATTCTTGAGCCTGACTTGGGAAGCCCATCAGCATGGTTGTTGCCAGTAAAGCGAGAGGTAGTTTTTTCATATCCTGTTCTTATTCTTCTATCCAGTATGGTTCATTGCGTCGCATCATAACCCGCAGATCGTTCACGTACTGCTGACCACGCTCTGAGTATTTCGTCAGCCCTTCACTCATCGCCATTGCGGCGTCCAGGCTCAACAAGTCATCACCTCGTTTATGCAGTTGATAGCGTATTTCCCGCAGATCATGATACGCCTGATTACGGTTCACATTCATGAAGTAGCCATGAATGGACTGTTGGGCGGAGCGGAATTTCTTTACTTCGTGGGTCATACCGTCCGGACGTTGGGACGGAACCAGCCCACAGCCTGCGGTATAGCACCACTGACCAAAATAATTGTTGGCTTCCCGGGCAAAACGAGAGGTTCCCCACGCCGATTCATTGGCAGCCTGAGTTAAGACTAACGCTTCTGGAATCACATCAACCCGGTGCAACATGTCAGCCAGCCAGTTTTCATCCACTCCTTGGGCCGGAAGCTCGGTGTCGTACAACTTACCCAGGCGTTTAGCATATTCGGTATCTTCGTCGGTCAGTTGAGACGACCGATACTTCTTGTCAATTGACTCAAGTCTTATACGCTCTTTGAGGATGCGCTGATTCTCAAGCGCAATCCCGGGTTTGAGGTAGCTGAAAAACTGGTGCTTTCGTGTTGTGACATCTTGAATCGAGGCAAAGTCAGGTGCTTCGCCGACTTTGTGTCCTTCGAGACTAACCGATTCTTGCGGCGCTTGCGCGTAATACAAACTGCAGCTGGCGATAAGGCCAGCTGCTGTAAGACTAATGAGGAGTTTTTTATGCATCAAAGAATGGAGAGCCTTTGTTCTGGTCGTTATTGCTTGAGTTATCCGTCGCGACAATTTTCAGGCGAATGCCGAACATGTTACGGTAAATAATACCTTTAACATGGAAAAAGAACGGAAGCACGAAAATCAGTCCAATTCCGTAAAACATTGCTGCTGCGATGAACATCAGCATTAATAGCAGGTAAATGCCCGCCAAGACAAAAATCTTTTTGTTAACGGCACGCAGTGACAACAGCAATGCCTGCATTGGCGGAATACGTTTTTCACAGATTAACAAAATCGTATTGCTGAAAGCCAGTGACAGATACATCGATAAAAACGGCAGAATCATCCCGGCTAGCCACTGCAACAATAAACTGAACAATGTAGCGAGAATGACCGGAACGGTAAACTGAAGTCCTTTCGTTATGTGGCGTGATTTGGTGTTGAGACCGGCTGCATGGCTCATAGCCATCATACAAATGCCTGCGTAGATAGGCGCACTGATGACTTCGTAACTGAAGTTGGCGATGAAAATTGCCTGAAATACACCGGGATCCATGTTTTCCGGATCCACCACGATATTGAAAATTACCGACGGATCACCCAGTTGCAATTTCAATGCGACGTAGAAAATCGCGATCTGCACGACCAGTAGCATCACAATCGCCGGGGAGAAGGAAAGAAAATGCTTAATCGTATGGTTCCAGGCTTCTTTGAATACATCCGCTGCTTTCAAGTCATACTGGCCTGAAATCGCCGTTTCGATGTTACCGCCTAAGTTAATGTCTTTCTCGAAGTCACTGTTCATATAAATTCCAAGGTGCTCGCCACGATCGCATTCACCTGATGTGTTGGTAATAGATTGATGTAATTATACTGAAATGTTCGCGACTCTAAAATTGAGATCACGGACCTGTGCTTGCTTTCTCATCCGGATGGTCGATAATTAAACACTTGTTTATCTTGTATAAAGCATAAAGTCAGTATGGTAAAAAAAGTTTACTTTCACCTGCAAAATATTTTGTGTTTCAAGATGAGAAAAGACTATGAATTCACACTTATGGTGATTATGATGCGCGCCTCAAGTGTATAACGACAGGTCAATTACCCCCGGAAAAGCCGGAGACCAAGGTGGAGAAAAACAGACGTTGAAAGCTAAACAACCAGCAGGACAACCAGTTATCCGCTTAACTGGAATCAGCAAGAGCTTCGATGGCAAGGAAATCATCGGCAACTTAAATCTAGACGTAAACCATGGCGAATTTCTAACCATTCTCGGGCCTTCAGGCTGTGGTAAAACGACAGTATTAAGGATGATTGCGGGGTTTGAAACCGCAGACAATGGCAACATTATCCTTGATAATCAAGATGTGACTGACTTACCTGCTGAGCAGCGACACGTAAATACTGTTTTTCAAAGTTATGCCCTATTCCCGCACATGACGGTGTTTGAGAACGTCGCGTTTGGCCTGCGCATGCAGAAAGTCGCTTCCTCAGACATCGAACCACGCGTGATGGAAGCTCTGCGTATGGTGCGTCTGGAAAAGATGGCCCAGCGCAAACCTCATCAACTTTCTGGTGGTCAGCAGCAACGTATTGCGATCGCTCGCGCGGTGGTGAATAAGCCCAAAGTTCTGCTACTCGATGAATCCCTCTCGGCTCTGGATTACAAATTACGTAAACAGATGCAAATTGAGCTTAAACAACTTCAGCGTCAACTGGGTATCACGTTTATTTTCGTCACGCACGATCAGGAAGAAGCCCTGTCGATGTCTGACCGTATCATTGTGATGCGTGAGGGCGTGATTGAACAGGACGGCTCTCCGCGCGAGATCTACGAAGAGCCGAAAAATCTGTTTGTGGCTCGCTTTATCGGCGAGATCAACGTATTTCATGCCTACATGGTAGAACGCCTGGACGAACAACGTATCCGCGCAGACATTGAAGGTGTCGAATCAGTCGTCTACTACGATAAACCGGCACAAGCGGGTGACAAACTTCAGGTGTTGTTGCGCCCGGAAGATTTACGTATTGAAGAAATCAAAGAGTCTGAAGAGCGCGGTATCGTTGGACACGTCACTGAGCGTACCTACAAAGGTATGACGCTGGATTCTGTGATTGAGCTTGAATCTGGTATGCGCGTTATGGTCAGCGAGTTCTTTAATGAAGACGATCCCGATGTGGATCACTCTTTGGGGCAGAAAGTCGCCATCACTTGGGTTGAAAGCTGGGAAGTGGTATTGAACGATGAGCATAAAGCTTAATTTACAAAATGCGATTATCGCATTGATTGTAGGTTGGTTGGGTCTGTTCGTTCTGATCCCCAACCTCATGATTATCGGCACGAGTTTTCTGACGCGTGATGAGGCAAATCTGATCGAGATGACCTTCACGCTGGACAACTACGTGCGTTTGGCGGATCCCTTGTACGCAAAAGTGCTGATGCACTCATTCTACATGGCGATCATCGCAACCTTGATCTGTTTAGTGATTGGTTATCCATTTGCCTACATCGTCGCAAAAATGCCGCCAAAGTGGCGCCCTTTCATGTTGTTTCTGGTGATTGTGCCGTTTTGGACAAACTCTCTTATCCGTACCTACGGCCTTAAAATCGTACTTGGAACTCAAGGGATCCTGAATAAAAGCCTGATGTACCTGGATATCATCGATAAACCACTGCGTTTGATGTATACCGAAACAGCGGTCATGATCGGTCTTGTTTATATCCTGCTGCCATTTATGATTCTGCCGCTCTACTCTGCTATCGAAAAGTTGGACGGCACTTACATAGAAGCGGCTCGCGATCTGGGTGCCAACAAGATACAGACTCTGACAAAAGTGATTCTGCCGTTAACCATGCCTGGCATCATCGGTGGGTGTTTGTTAGTTCTGCTGCCAGCTCTGGGGATGTTCTACATCTCTGACCTGTTGGGCGGCGCTAAGAACCTGCTCATTGGTAATGTGATTAAAAGTCAGGTGCTTAACGCGCGTGATTGGCCGTTTGGTGCGGCAACCAGTATTGCACTTACCGTGGCGATGGCCATCATGCTTTACGCTTACTATCGCGCCGGGAAACTGTTGAATAAGAAAGTGGAGCTGGACTAATGGGACGTACAGTTAGATTTAGCTTTATGACTCTGGTATATGCATTTTTGTATCTGCCAATCATCGTGTTGATTGTAAACTCGTTTAATGCCAATAAGTTCGGTATGAAATGGGGCGGATTTACCACTAAATGGTATGAGACCCTGGTCAACAACGACAGCCTGATGCAAGCGGCTTGGCACTCTCTTAATGTTGCTGTCTTTTCTGCAACGGCTGCAACCATTATTGGTAGCCTTACTGCTGTTGCCCTATTCCGCTACCAGTTTAAGGGAAAAGCAGCGGTCAACGGTATGCTGTTTGTGGTTATGATGTCCCCGGATATTGTGATGGCAATTTCATTGTTGGCACTGTTCTTGGTTATAGGGGCGCAACTGGGCTTCTTCACCCTGTTAGTTGCACACATCACATTCTGTCTGCCTTTTGTGGTTGTTACCGTCTACAGTCGTTTGAACGGTTTTGATGTCAAAATGCTGGAAGCGGCAAAAGATTTGGGAGCCAGTGAATGGACCATTCTGAATAAGATCATCCTTCCACTGGCAAAACCGGCTGTTGCTGCCGGTTGGTTATTGAGCTTTACCCTGTCTCTGGATGACGTGATCATCAGTTCATTCGTGACCGGACCAACTTATGAAATTCTGCCGCTTAAAATTTATTCAATGGTGAAAGTGGGGATCTCTCCAGAGGTGAATGCCCTTGCTACCATTATGTTGGTTGTTTCTTTAGCTTTGGTGATCATTTCTCAGTTGTTAGCCAGAGAAAAAGTGAAGTAAAATTCACGAGTGATTGAAAGAATCAACACTACGAACAGAATGGCATTTTTGTCATTCTGTTTTTCTATCTAACGCCTATAGTTATGCAATGGGCAACGTTTGGTTTGGAGCTAACGTAAATGAAAAAATGGGCTACTTTATTAGCTGGTAGTGCATGTGCGCTGTCTTTGTTCTCAGGAACAGTTCAGGCGGACGAAAACAAGGAACTGGTATTTATGAACTGGGGGCCGTACATCAACAGCAGCCTTCTGGAACAATTTACCAAAGAAACAGGTATCAAAGTCATCTACTCGACTTACGAGTCGAACGAGACTTTGTATGCCAAGCTAAAGACGCATAATCAGGGTTACGATTTGGTTGTGCCGTCCACCTACTTCGTATCGAAGATGCGTGATGAAGGCATGCTACAGAAGATCGACAAATCGAAGCTGTCGAACTTCAAAAACCTGGATCCTAACTATCTGGATAAACCTTACGATCCAAACAACGACTACTCTATTCCACACGTCGTCGCTATTACGGGATTGGCGGTCAATACTGATATGTACGATCCAGAAGATTTCCAAAGCTGGGCGGACTTGTGGAAGCCGGAACTTGAAGGCCAACTGATGCTGATGGACGACACGCGTGAAGTGTTCCACATTGCACTGCGTAAACTGGGTTACTCTGGTAATACTACAGACGACAAGCAGATCGACGAAGCCTATGAAGAACTCAAGAAGCTGATGCCTAACGTTCTGGTGTTTAACTCTGACAACCCTGCTGCGCCATACCTGTCTGGTGAAGTCGGTTTAGGTATGCTGTGGAACGGCAGCGCGGCAGCGGTTCAAAAAGAAGGCTTGCCACTGAAGTTAGTTTTCCCGAAAGAAGGCGGTATCGGCTGGGTTGATAACTTTGCGATTACATCAACAGCGAAGAACGTTGAGGCGGCGCACAAGATGATCGATTTTTTGTTGCGTCCTGAAATTGCGGAACAGATCTCTCGTGACACGGGCTACCTGACCGCGGTGAAGGCGTCAAACGACAAATTCAGTGACATTCCGGCACTGTTCCCTTCCCAGGAAGACCTGGATCGCGTGGAATGGCAAGCGGCTGTGGGGGATAAGACAGTTAAGTATGAAGACTACTTCATGAAACTCAAAGCCGGCCAGTAATGCGTGTTTGCGTTATTGAGTCAGTTTGACGAAATTTAACGCTAACTCATTAAAAATAGGCAGCATTTGCTGCCTATTTTCGTTTGTGACTGATATACTTATGCGTTGCGGCATTTATCTGAACACAGGTAAATGGGTTTCTTGCCTACGGCCAGACTCAAAGAGTTCCAAATTGGATGAGTGTGCTCGGGCTTTGCAAAGCAAAAACGGAAAAGTAATGAAAAGTAAACTGTATGCAAGCGCACTTTGCGCGGCGACAATGTTCGCTTCACCTGCAATGGCGGCTGACCAAGAGTTGTACTTCTATAACTGGTCTGAATACATCCCGAATGAAGTGCTGGAAGACTTCACAAAGGAAACCGGTATTAAGGTGATCTATTCGACGTATGAGTCCAACGAAAGCATGTACGCTAAGTTGAAGACTCAAGGGTCTGGTTACGATCTGGTTGTCCCTTCCACCTACTTCGTATCTAAGATGCGTAAAGA
Organism: Vibrio sp. V38_P2S17PM301; assembly: GCF_009904845.1. Taxonomy (NCBI): domain Bacteria; kingdom Pseudomonadati; phylum Pseudomonadota; class Gammaproteobacteria; order Vibrionales; family Vibrionaceae; genus Vibrio; species Vibrio sp. V38_P2S17PM301. The sequence goes on from NZ_WXWO01000110.1 coordinate 30,544, forward strand.
AGGCATGCTACAGAAAATCGACAAGAGCAAGCTTTCTCACTTTGCTGATTTGGATACCAATTTCCTGAATAAACCATTTGATCCAAACAACAATTTCTCGATTCCCTACATTTGGGGCGCGACGGGCATCGGCATCAACTCTGACATGCTGGACAAATCGTCTGTCTCTAAATGGGATGATCTGTGGGACCCTAAATGGGAAGGTCAGTTGATGCTAATGGATGACTCACGTGAAGTCTTCCACATTGCGTTGACAAAGCTTGGCTATTCTCCGAACACCACGAACCCAGATGAAATCAAAGCAGCTTATGAAGAGTTGAAGAAACTGATGCCAAACGTGTTGGTTTTCAACTCAGACTTCCCTGCTAACCCATACCTGGCTGGTGAAGTATCACTGGGTATGCTGTGGAATGGCTCGGCTTATATGGCCCGTCAGGAAGGAGCGTCTATCGACATTATCTGGCCGGAAAAAGGCACGATTTTCTGGATGGATAGCCTGTCTATTCCTGCTGGTGCGAAGAACATCGATGCAGCGCATAAGATGATCGACTTCCTGCTACGTCCAGAAAACGCAGCCAAAATTGCACTGGAAATCGGCTACCCTACACCAGTGAAAACAGCACATGCTCTGCTGCCAAAAGAATTTGCGAATGATCCAATGATCTTCCCTCCGCAATCAGTAATGGACAGCGGTGAATGGCAGGATGAAGTCGGTGAAGCAAGCGTCATCTACGACGAATACTTCCAGAAACTTAAAGTAGATAACTAGTTTTTATCCAAACTATCATTAAAAATGATATAAAGCGGCCTCGGCCGCTTTATTTTTTACCTCAAAATGGCTTAACTTATGTTGAGTTAATTAATAATAAGCGTAACTGTTTTGAGATTTCACTCTGCCGCTTTCAACATTATTGTTATTCTCCTCTTCTCTGCAGCCGTTTCGCTGTTGGTTTCTCAGGCCATTGAAGTGGACTCCATCTACGACTTGTTCTTTGAGAGCGGGTCTTTACTGCTGATCGTATACATCTACTTTATTTCGCGAAAAATCATCGGTAGCAACCTGATGTTCGAATCGGGCTTCATGCTATTGATTTTCAATAAGTGCTACGACCTGGTAACGGAAATTCGCGTCATTGACCGAATTGTCGATCAGCATGAGTTACTCGACTCGCTGTTGGAAGACGGATTATTGCAATTGTCGGTGATCCTGATTGCCGCAGGTGCGACAGAAATCTTCCGCAAAGCGCGCATTGATGCAACGTCAGATGAGCTTACCGGG
>NZ_WXWO01000100.1:0-133043 GCF_009904845.1 Vibrio sp. V38_P2S17PM301
CCGAGTTTAACCATACCGAGGGAATTGAACCAAAGTGCTTCATTTCGTCTTCTGGCTATTAATATTGGCCCGTCATCATAAAATAAAAAGTTCTTCCAGTTTCTTTTAAACACAGACCATTTCGTTTCAATCACATTGTACTTTTCATAGCAGAAATAGACAGTTACATCATCTTGCCAATCCAAATGAGCCAGAATTTCCGCAGGTAAACCGACCTCATCGTCTTCCCAGGCTAGCATCCAGTCTACTTCTCCGACCCAGTTGCTCTCTTTCTGAGGCCAGTCTGATGCACTGAGTCTTTCTGAATCTGGGCTTTGTGCACTGATGTTGTCTTTCCACAATTGTGCGGACCTTGCCTGTGTCATCGGTTTGATCCATTCAAGATCATCACTGGCAACCGGCATCGATTGGTGAGTAAAAATCCATTTTCTTTGGTATTGATCCAAAGGCAAATACGACATTAATTTTCCTCGTTACCTTGAAGCCACCCTTTTGCGGTGGCGTCTTCTATCATTTGTTGGGCTTTTTCCCACAGCACTGTTGAGCCATCTTCGATACGTCGGTTGATGCTCAGCGCTTGCTCGGTTTTCACACCATTTTCCTGCCAGCTTTGCCCTTGATTATGATAATTCAACAACATGGGAATGATGCGATCCAGCGCTTTGGCGAAACGGGCATCGCCCGATTGAGCACTCTCAAATTCCAGCCATAACGCTTTCAGTTCTTTGGCCTGATCGTCCGGCAACATACCAAACAACCGCTCTGCCGCTGCCATCTCTTTCTGCGCTTGCAGCTCAGAAGCGGCAACATCATAAACAAAGGTATCACCCGCATCAATTTCAACAACGTCATGGATCAGCAACATCTTGACCACCCGGTCGATATTGACCGGCTCATTGGCGTGTTCTTCCATTAACACTGCCATTAGGGCAACGTGCCAACTGTGCTCTGCACTGTTCTCCAGGCGTTTGTCCGCACTTTTCACACGGGTTCGCCTGAGAACAGACTTAAGGCGATCCAGTTCCAATACCAGTGCCAGCTGTTGTTCCAGCCTTTGGTTCATATCAGGCCTCTTTCCAGTTTCGGTTGATCAGCGCCATCAGGTTATGATCTTCCCAGCGCCCGTTAATCAACAGGTAATCTTTAGCAAACCCTTCGTGTTCAAAGCCGATGGTTTCCAACACCGATTCACTGCGCTTGTTTGCCGGAATGTAACCGGCCATGATGCGATGCATGTTCTGGATACGAAACATGTAGTCCACTGCCAATCTTAATGCCCGGGTCATCACGCCCCGCCCTTGCGCTTGCTCGGCCAGTGAGTAACCAACGTTACAGGCATGAAATGGAAAACGAGTCAGGTTACTGAATGAAATGGTTCCCAGCATGGCCCCTGTCTCACGTTCGATGATGATCAGGTAGTAGCCAAGCCCCATCTTGTGCAACTCATGTAACTTGATCAATTTCTGTGTCCAGCCCTGTACCGAGTAGAATGCCTGCTCTCGTTTGGGTTCCCATGGCTGAAGGTGAACCCGATTGGTACTGTAGTAGTCCACAATCATTGCAGCATCGGTAACGTCGGCGGTTCTCAGTATGATATCGTCATCGACTTCATACACTTGCGCGGGCGTGCTGATTTTATCCATCATTTCTTTCTGATCCCGTAGTCGCGCAGTTTATTCGCCACCGAGGTATGCGACACATTCAGTCGTTTGGCCAGTTTACGACTGGATGGGAAAGACTGATACAAACGTTCCAACACCTGAGCTTCATACTCTTTCATGATTTCATCCAGCGAACCATCAAGATTAATACTCGGTGCACTGCCGGACACACTTTCCAACTGCGGCAAATGGAACAAATCAATCGTCAGTGTATCTGCGGACAACTCGGTCAGCGCCCGCAGTACCATGTTATCCAGTTGACGCATATTGCCCGGCCATTGATAGTTCGAGAGCTGGTCCACCAAATCTTCACTGAGTTCGGGTTTCATCATACCAAGTTGCTTGATGTACTTGGCGACAAACAATTCCAGTAGCGGTGCAATATCGCTGGCGCGTTCGCGCAGTGGCGGAATGCGTAGCGTCAGTACATTGAGGCGGTAGAACAAATCTTCACGGAATGACCCCGACTCTGCCAAATCGGACAACTGATGGCGCGTCGAGGCAATAACCCGAACATCCACGTGCACTTCGTGCTCTTCGCCCACTCGGCGGAATGTACCGTCCTGAAGAAAACGCAGCAGTTTAATTTGCAGGTGCGGGCTCATCTCGCCGATTTCGTCAAGAAAGACGGTTCCGCCATTAGCCTGTTCAAAGATGCCTTTGTGTCCTTGCTCGTGATTAAACGATCCCGGAGCATGACCAAATAACTCAGTCTCGGCCACATCATCCGGCATCGAAGCACAACTCAGGACCAAAAAAGGTTCTGACGCGCGGTGAGAGCGGTTGTGGCAAGCGCGTGCCAGCATCTCTTTACCGGTACCGGTTTCGCCTTCAATCAGCAAAGGCTGATCAAGCATCGAGAGCTTTTTCGCTTGCCCAATCAAAGCCTTGTGCTTATTGGAAACGCCAACAAAATGTTCAAAGCCGAGATTGTTCTGCTCTGGCAACATCTGGTCTATCAGCGCAGGTTGTGCGGCGCTGCGAATGATCATCACCGTACTGGCCAGAATAGACTCTTTCGCTTCACTGGTAATGTAGACCGGCATAATTTCCATGACGTAATCTAAGCCGTCAATCACTAGGTTTTCGCGCTTGCGCGTGATGGTGCCTTCCGCCCATTTTGAGAAGTTGAAACTGGGTAACAGTGTCGAAATCTGCTGCGCAAGAATTTGGTCTTCGTTTTGACTAAACAAACTGAGCGCAGCGTGGTTGGCCATATCAACATGACCTTTGAGGTCAATCGCCAGAACCGGATCCGGCAGATTATTCAACAGAGAAATCAGTTCGGTGTTGTGCCGTTCCATCGGCATAAACTGAATCTTACGAACGTCTTTGACACCAGAGATGCGACGGATTTCTGCCATCAGTTCACTAAAGGTATCAAAGTCGATATCCGGGCAGTTAAGGTAGATAATGCCAGAAATATCAATTTCAATGCCGCGCAAATCAATGTTTCTGGAGGCAAGAATATCGAGTAGCTCACGGGTAAGACCGAGTCTATCTTCACAGAAAACTTCTAGACGCACTGGAAAGTCCCTAAATTCGAAGGTGTCAGGAAAAGTTGACAGTAGTTTCGCCTAAGGTCTGAATCGCGTCAAGAAGTCTCCGTGAGTCGACATCACATTCGCTGCTATTTCATTGTAATCGCAGTGACTTTTGCCACAATTTGCTTACGAATTGCGCTCAGTTTCACCGCGCGGTCTTTGTGCCAGGGCATCGGACGCAACAGTGACATGGCCTTCAGACCAAGTCTGGCCGTGAGGATGCCCACACCAAGCCCCTGCCCTGCGCGCGCAGACAAGCGCCCCGCTAGATCCATCGACAACAGATCCATACCAGCGTCAACAGCCAATTCACTGGCTCCGGCTGCGGCCATATTGATGAACACGGCTTTCAGTAACTTGATGCGCGACCAATACCCCAATTCAACGCCGTATATCTCCGCCAGTTTGTCGATCATCTTGAAGTTGCGCCACGCAACCAACAACATATCAGCAATCGCCAACGGGCTGATCGCGACCAATGCGGCGGCTTCCGTTGAAAACTGAGACACCACTTTGGTGGCTTGTTTGTCTTGTTCAGCAACCACCATCGCATCGTACATATCCAGAATTTCGGCGTCACTGTGCGCATCATGCACACTGTTGAACCAGCGATCAAAAGCCGGGCTTTCCGGCTGTACACCGCTCTCTTTCGCCAACTGTTCACAAAATGCTTTACCATGTCCGACGCTGTCGTTGAGGATAAGTTGCTCACTCTGCTCCTGAACGCTGAAATGATTGCGCAATCGGCGCAGTTTCCATAATTCTTTGCCAATAGCGCCGATACCCAGCGCTGACAAACTGGCGATAAAGCCAGACCAGCCCAAAGCCAGCCAGTCGCTCTGCTGAATCGCGCCCACCAGCGAATCAACCGCTTGCCATCCCAACAGCGCGGCAAATGTGATAGACAAACCCGTGGCCAGCCATTTGCGTCCCTTTCGCGGACGAATGACCTGCTCCAACTGCTGCTCAGGCATGGCGTCGGAAGACTCACTCTCAGCAGTCTGTGGTACAAAACGCTGTTCGGCGTTAAATTGCTGCTGAGCGGTGAGCTCATCTTGCTCGAGAGGAGCATCGTTGAGTGGCTGATCGAAAATTTGCTTGCTCTTCAAATCACTCATTTCAATTTATCTCCAATCAAAGTTTCTAACGCTTTGTCCATACGGATATGCCTAAGCGGCTCGTCTAACTCCGAAGCCATCGGCCGGAACGCACTGAACTCAAATCCTTTGTTTTGCCAGAAGCCTGAGCCTGGCAGTTTCTTCGGCACTTCTCCCGGAAAGACCGTCAGCGCAGTACCGTCCAGCGTGTATCCCTGAAGCGCAGGCGTGCGCTCATCACCGGAAGAGATAAAACCAGATTGCGTCGCCTGAACCGACGCCATACTGATGCAGCTCATCCCGATATTTTCATACGCCGCACTCTGCCAGGACGGATGTACCATCTGCTGCAAAAGAGCGACCAGATTAGGGTGCTGCTCCGGCGTTACGTGATCCGCTTTGGTTGCCGCGAACAACACTTTATCGATCTTGGGGGAAAACAAACGCTTAAGCAGACTACTACGTCCATACTTGAAGCTTTTCATGATCTGCTCCAACGCATGGCGCATGTCGTGAAACGACTCGGCACCAGAGTTCAGCGGCGACAGACAATCCACCAACACAATTTGTCGATCAAACGTGGAAAAGTGATGCTTATAGAAAGCTTTCACCACTTTCTGTTGATATTCCTGATAGCGTGATTTCAATGCCGTGTAGTTACTGCGCTTATCGGCTTTATCACCTCCATCCAGCAAAACCGGAAAAAACTGCAGGACTGGCGCACCGTCCAATTCCCCCGGGAGGACAAAACGGCCCGGTTGCACCCAGTGCAGCCCACTCGCCTTGCAGTCGTGCAGATAACGGGTGTAACTCTGAGCGATTTGCTCCAACTGTTTCTCGTTTACTTCCGCGCGCAGGTCGAGCGACCCCAGCTCGGTGAGCCACGCTTGCGCCAATGAGCCTCTCAAACCCGTCATCGCGTCAAACTGCGTTTGTGACCACGTATCGAAGTCCATCTCCAGCAACGGCAAATCCAGCAACCATTCACCCGGATAATCAATAATATCAAGATGCAGCGTACTGGTACGGCTGAGCAGTTTTTTGGTCCGACTTTTCGGCTGATACTTGATCGCCAGCCGAATTTCGCTGACATCACGCGTCGGCTCAGGCCATTGTGGAGTGGCAGCATGCAAATGTGCCATCGCTTCGTCATAGGAGAAACGCGGCACCATCATGTTGACCTGTGGTACCCGCTTAGCGCCAATGATCCGCTGATCACGCGCAGCCGCCAATAAGGGCAAATTGTCGTGTGTCGATGTGTGAAGTAACTGATTCACCATAGAAGTGATAAAGGCCGTCTTGCCGGCTCTGGATAAGCCGGTAACAGCGATACGGACATGAGAGTCCAACCCGCGATTAATAAAGTCATTCACTTCTTGGGTAATACGCTTCATTCAGTCTCCCTCAAATTACCAAGACGGGCGTAGTTTATATTCATCAATCTTAATACGAGATGAACGAAAAAGCCCCTGAGTTAAATCAGGGGCTTATAGAAAGTTGCAGTTCTTAAGACTAATCGTCTTCAATCAGCTTGTAGATGACAAACAATGAAATCTCGACCAGCACCCACAGCACACAGCTGATCGTGACGTATTTCTCGTCGAAGATACTGATACCATGGAGAATCAGATCATAGCCCACAAAGCCGCCTATCACGACCGCGATAATGATCTGCAAAATTTGAATAAAGCGAGGCATAGCGCTCTCCTGACGTTTTTAAATTAATCATTCATTATATAGACAAAAAGTGCAGCATACGCTGCACTTATGTCAAATGTTTGCTAGTAAAATCAGCATTTTGTCACAGTCTTCTGCTGAGTCGTTACTTTTCCATTTCAGCAATTTTGACTTTCCATGTGTCCGGGCCTACCTGGTGCACGTTCACGCCCGATGAATCGACCGCAACGGTCACTGGCATATCTTCGACTTCGAATTCATAAATGGCTTCCATGCCCAGATCTTCAAACGCCACCACGCGTGCTTTCTTGATTGCTTTCGAGACCAGGTACGCGGCGCCGCCAACCGCCATCAGATACACCGCTTTATGGTTTTTGATCGATTCAACAGTCGCAGGGCCCCGTTCCGCCTTACCAATCATCCCCATAATGCCGGTTTTCTCAAGCATCATGTCGGTAAACTTATCCATACGAGTCGACGTCGTTGGGCCAGCAGGGCCGACCGCTTCATCACCTACAGCATCAACCGGACCAACGTAGTAAATGAATTTGCCTTTGAAATCCACGCCCTCAGGCAAGCCTTCGCTGTTGTCGAGCATGGTTTGGATGCGTTTGTGCGCCGCATCACGACCCGTCAGGATCTTACCAGACAACAGCAGCGTTTCGCCGGTCTTCCATTGCTGGGCGTCTTCAGCCGTGACCGTATCCAGGTTAACACGACGTGTGTTCGCCCCCGCTTCCCAAGTGATTTGCGGCCACTCTTCCAACTTCGGTGGTTGCAGATCCGCCGGGCCGCTGCCATCAAGCGTAAAGTGTACGTGACGCGTCGCTGCACAGTTGGGGATCAAACATACTGGTTTCGACGCTGCATGCGTCGGCGCAGTTTTGATTTTCACATCCACCACAGTCGTCAGACCGCCCAAACCTTGCGCCCCGATGCCCAACTTGTTGACTCGGTTAAAGATATCCAAACGAAGCTCTTCTTCCGCATTTTGTGGGCCGCGTTCGATCAGTTCCTGAATATCGATGTGTTCCATCAAAGACTCTTTGGCCAGCACCGCGGCTTTTTCTGCTGTGCCACCAATACCAATACCCAGCATACCCGGTGGACACCAGCCCGCTCCCATAGTCGGCAGTGTTTTTTCTACCCATTCGGCAATGTCATCGGATGGGTTTAACATCACCATCTTGGTTTTATTTTCAGAGCCGCCGCCTTTCGCCGCGATCTGAATTTCTACTTTATTACCCGGCACCATATTGATGTGCACAACCGCAGGTGTGTTGTCTTTGGTGTTGATGCGTTTACCAGCCGGATCCATCAGTACCGAGGCACGCAGCGGGTTATCCGGATTGGTGTAGGCCTGACGTACGCCTTCATCAACCATCTGCTGGACTGTCATGTCCGTCGAGTCCCACTGAACCCCCATGCCGATGTTGACGAAACAGGTCACAATACCCGTGTCCTGACAAATCGGTCGGTGGCCTTCTGCTGACATGCGGGAGTTGATCAGTATCTGCGCGATGGCGTCTTTGGCCGCCTTGCTTTCTTCACGGTGATAGGCTTTTTCAAGGGCTTGAACAAAGTCGAGAGGGTGATAGTAGGAAATATACTGAAGTGCATCAGCGACACTGCTGATCACATCTTGCTTGCGAATTACCGTCATTGCATGCCTCATTATAATTATGCTTCCATTGTCGCCACTGACTTGTCATTTGGACGGACAGAAGCGCCAATCGGCGTGTGACTGCAACAAAACGACTGAAGTAGCGGCGTTAGATTCGGATATGATACTCTTGCTTTCCTCAACACGCCATGCAGTGATCGAACTCTTTGTCACAAATTAAACAAATGAATAACAACGACCTAAATCCCATTCAAACAAAAGCGGTCAGTTATGATACTGAGCTTGCTAAGCACCTGTTTTGCAACATCGAACATCAGCCCTGGGCGATGTTATTGCGTTCCGCATCCGAGTCGCATATTGACAGTCGGTTCGATATTCTGGTGGCCTGTCCGGTGGCGACTCTGACCACCCGTCAACAACAGACCGAAATTCAGACGCCTTCCGAATCTTACCTCTCCAAAGCGGATCCTTTTGCCTTAATTCAACAGTTGCAGCAACAGTGGCTCCCGGAGGTGACCTGCGATTTGGATCTCCCGTTTGTGGGGGGCGCTCTGGGTTATTTTGCTTACGATTTGGGCCGTCGCGTTGAGGTGATGCCAGAGTTGGCAGCGCGTGATCTCCACACTCCTGATATGGCGGTAGGCCTGTATGATTGGGCATTGATCGTTGATCATCAGCAACACACCGCCTATGTCATCGGTAACCAGGTAGAGCAGCGCTGGCAATGGCTGTGCTCTCAGCAGGCGAAAACGACTGACGCTTTCACCCTGACGTCCGGCTGGGCCTCCAATATGAGCAAAGCCGACTACACGAACAAATTCAACCAGGTGCAAGATTACCTGTTGTCCGGTGACTGCTACCAGATCAATCTCGCTCAGCGTTTTTCCGCCCGGTATCACGGTAGCGAATGGCAAGCCTACGACAAGCTAGAGCGTTTCAATCTGGCGCCATTTTCCGCCTTTATTCGTACCGAAAGCGGCGCCATACTCAGTGTCTCTCCCGAACGTTTTTTACAAGTCAATCAACGTATGATTGAGACCAAACCCATTAAAGGTACTCGTCCGCGCTCGGAAGATCCACAAACCGATGCGGCCAGCGCCAGAGAACTGGCCGAAGCGGAAAAGGATCAGGCTGAAAACCTGATGATCGTTGACCTGCTGCGTAATGACCTTGGCCGCGTAGCCAAGCCCGGCAGTGTGCATGTGCCCAAGTTATTTGATATTGAAAGCTTTCCTGCGGTGCATCATCTGGTCAGCACTATTCGAGCTGAGCTGGATCCGGCATATTCACCGGCGGATTTGCTGCGCGCCAGTTTTCCTGGCGGTTCCATTACCGGTGCACCAAAAATCCGCGCGATGGAAATCATTGAAGAGCTGGAACCTCACCGCCGCAGCGCCTACTGCGGCAGCATCGGCTATATCAGTCGCCATGGTCGGATGGACACCAGCATCACTATACGCACTTTGGTGGCGGAACAAGGCCAACTGTTTGCCTGGGCCGGCGGTGGCGTGGTGGCTGACAGTCAGTGCGACGCCGAATATCAGGAAACACTGGATAAACTGAGCCGTATTCTGCCTGTATTAGCCAGGCACTGAGCGCGCTAGCGCACCCACTTACGTATCATCTTCTCCAGGTCTGCGGCCGTGTAGGGTTTCGTCAGAATATCATTCATGCCGCAGACGATGCACCGTTTCCGCTCTTCCAGCGTAGTTCCGGCCGTAATCGCGATGATCGGCATTCCATAACCCAAACTGCGCAGTCGCTCTGTCGCCTCAAAACCGTCCATTTCAGGCATCCGGCAATCCATAAAGATCAAATCGTAGCGATCGCCTTCCACCGCCTGAAGCGCTTCCAGTCCGGTGTAGCTGGTATCGGGCGTGATGCCGAACTTTTTCAGCATCTCCTGCACGATGATTTGATTCATACGGATGTCATCAACCACTAACACTTTCAGCTCTGACAAGGGTTTCAGGCGCTCGTTGAGTTGACCGGATTTGTTGTTGCGCTTGACTGGCTTGCTCCCCCGGCGCAGCGGCAGCAACACCCGAAACGTCGAGCCGACATTTTCGACACTTTGGCAGTCCAGTTGCCCCTTCATCAGCGAGACCAGATTGTGACAGATCGCCAGCCCTAATCCTGAGCCCTCATAATGACGTTTGGTCGAACGGTCAGCCTGCACGAAGGGATCAAACAAGGTTGCCAGCGCCGAAGACGGAATGCCGACCCCCGTGTCCTGAACCTGAAATTCCAATCCGTCATCGGTGTAGCTCACGACCAGCTTGACCATGCCAGTATGAGTAAACTTGATCGCATTGCCGATCAAGTTGACCAGAATCTGGCTGATACGCTCTTGATCGCCCATCAGACACTGTGGAATGACGGTACGTTGTTCAATCACAAACTGAATCGCTTTCTCGGTCGCCTTGGGTGTGAAGATCCCCCGCATGATCCTTTCCAGATCGTGCCAGTCAAACGGCGCCACAATCAGCGCCATCACTCCGGCACTGATTTTACTGAAATCGAGCAGATCATTGATGATGACCCGGAGCAGCTCGCCAGAGTGCACCAAATTGCTCAAAAACTGCTGTTGATGACTATCCAGAGACGTACTCGCCAACAGTTCAGCGCTGCCCAATAGACCATTTAAGGGTGTTCTGAGCTCGTGATTGATCATCGCTACGAATTCTTTCGTCGCTCGCTCGGAGGCTTCCGCACGCTGGCGAGCGTCTATGGTTTCTTCCGCTCTGATTTGCCGGGTCAGTGCGCTTGCCAATAAATCTCTGACCAGCAGCATCTGCTCTTCAATGTATTCCCGCTCGACCATGCCATGCTCAACTTCAAGCAACAACGCACCAACGGATTCGCCATCAACAAGCAAGGGCAGACTCAGAAAGTTGTCATGCCAGCACACCAAATGGAATTGATGAATTTCCCGCTGCGGCATTGAATCCCCGAACCATGACGAGCGAATGCTGTTCAATAGCCCCGAGTTGAGCGATAACCCGGCTCTCAATATAACGGAAGCATGCCTGAGTCGATCCAGCAGTCGGTTGAGCAGGCGGTCATCAAGAGTATGGGAGAGAAAGGCACTACCAAACTGGATTAAGGCCTGATCAACCTGATGGTTAAACTCCAGCTTAGAGATGTCGTGTTCCGATTTCAGTTCAAGGTGCGTCAGCGCAACGCTGAGTTTCTGATTGAGTCGGTAAAGTTCCAGACTTTTTTGCTCAAGCAGTTGTTCCGCTTCCTGACGGGCGGCTTTTTCTCGGATGAGTTTACGCTGTAACGCCGAATCTTCAGACATGGTTTTAAACCAAAGTCAGAGCAAAACGCACATGGCTGGGAGCGGATTGCGGTGTCATGACAATATCGACACGCTCTCCAAAATGGGCAGCGCACCCTTTGATCAACCCGAAACACACGTGAGCCAGGCAACGGGCGCTGCGATAGTCGAATTCCATATAGCTTTGCGACTCGCTGATAAACTCAAATCTGGGTGGTTTCGCATCCGGGTACAGTTTCTTCACTTCCAGATGAATGTATTCTTCGACATGACGGATAAAAGCGAAACAAGAGGAAAAGTGCGGAGTGCTGACATTGGAAGGCAGGCTCAGATACAGGTTGTCGAACGCTGCCCGGCCAAAAAGCTGTTGCAGTTGTTCAGCGGAAACACCGGTCACTTGACTGAGATTCTGAATTAGCCTGACCAACTCCCGGTGATCGTAACTGCCAACAGAGGTATATGCTCCCGGGTTGGCTGACATGCGGAGGACGGTGTCCAGAACCTCTAACCCAAACTTCTCTTCGACTAAATCCATGAACTCAGTAAAAATAATGCCTTTCATCTTTATGAGCTACCTTTATTATTAGCTAGGTAAAGCATGATCGAGAACTTCGGCTTTTTCAAATAATTAGCCACGGCTTTATGGTGTTCATTCATATTATGCACCGCGTAGCAAATCATGATTTTCAGACAGGAGAGCCAGTGAAACTGACCAGAAGCACATTAATGCGGAATTTCCAATTGCAACGCCCTGCCCGTTATCACGCAGAAGCGCTGCGCAGAACCGAACACCTGCGTTCAGAACACCTGCGCGAAGCGGCCGTGCTCATCGGCTTCATTGAACGTGATTCCGGCCTCAATGTTCTGTTTACCCGTCGGGCGATGCATTTGCGTCACCACCCGGGGCAAGTCAGCTTTCCTGGCGGGAAAAAAGAAACGGATGATTTGTCAGTGTATCACACAGCAATACGCGAAACCTTTGAAGAAACAGGCATTCGTCCTGATCAAATTGAAATATTCGGCCATCTTCCTGAACTGGCGACCATCAGCCGTTTTGCTGTCACCCCGGTACTGGCGTTTATCGATCAGGATTATCAGTTGACGATCGATAAAAACGAAGTGGATGAAGCATTCGAAGTCCCCGCGGATTATGTGTTCAGCAAAACCAATTTATTTACCCAAACGTTTCAGATTAAAGACACGGCTCATCGTATATTTGCTATTCCATATCAGCATCACTTCATATGGGGCATGACCGCGCAAATCATTCAGGCCATGCAAAAACAGATCGCTTAGGAAATGAATATTCAACAGTTCTCATTTGCTATGGTTCAGATTAGTTTTTCTCACCCCTCAAAAAGAAAATCGGTTGCGATCACACTCATCAGAATAAATTATCACCCAGATTAGTTTTTCTAATTCCAATCATTAGCAATAATCATGTGTGGCACGATATTTTCGTGATAAAACGCCGGTTTTTGACATATCATTCAATAAGCGCGGGCGATACATGATTTAGATCTATTTTTGGTGCAACAAAATCTTGCAAAATTGCGCCCGACTTATTTCCTGTTCCCAAAAATGAGTATTCCAATATGAACTCTAACACTTCTGCGGTTTCTACCGCACAATCTTCTAGTAAGTTTACTTACAAAGATTTCACTTGGTGTCTGTCGCTGTTCGGTACAGCGGTCGGCGCCGGCGTTCTTTTTCTCCCGATCAAAGCGGGTGCTGGCGGCTTCTGGCCATTAGTAATCTTAGCTTTAATTGCTGCACCAATGACGTGGTTCGCCCACAAATCTCTGGCTCGTTTCGTTCTGTCTGCGAAAAACCCTGAAGCAGACATCACCGATACCGTAGAAGAACATTTCGGTAAGACTGGCGCCAACCTTATTACATTCGCCTATTTCTTCGCCATCTATCCGATCGTTCTTATTTACGGCGTCGGCATCACCAACACGGTTGACTCTTTCCTGGTTAACCAAATCGGCATGGAATCCATTCCTCGCTGGCTGCTGTCTGGCGCCCTGATTCTGGCGATGACCGCAGGTGTCGTGTTCGGTAAAGATCTGATGCTAAAAGCCACTTCAGCAATGGTTTACCCTCTGGTATTCATCCTGCTGGCGTTGTCTGTTTACCTGATCCCTGAGTGGAACACCTCAATGATGGATGTCGCACCAGACTGGGGCTCAATGCCAACCATCGTATGGCTGGCGATTCCAATCATCGTGTTCTCATTCAACCACAGCCCAATCATCTCGCAGTTCTCAAAAGAACAACGTCGTGTATATGGTGAAAAAGCGGTAAGCAAAACTGACGCTATTACTGGCGGTGCAGCAATGATGCTGATGGGTTTTGTCATGTTTTTCGTGTTCTCTGTCGTGCTTTCTCTGTCTCCAGAGCAGCTGGCGATGGCAAAAGAGCAAAACATTTCCGTTCTGTCTTACCTGGCAAACATTCACGAATCACCACTGATCTCATACATGGGTCCACTGGTTGCCTTTGCAGCTATCACATCAAGCTACTTTGGCCATTTCCTGGGTGCTCACGAAGGTCTGGTTGGTCTGATCAAGTCTCGCTCCGATGCTCCAGTAAGCAACATTGAGAAAGGCTCACTGCTGTTCATCGTTATTACCACTTGGGCTGTTGCCGTATACAACCCAAGCATCCTGGGCATGATCGAAACCATGGGTGCACCGATGATTGCAGCGATTCTGTTCCTGATGCCTGTTTTTGCGATGCAAAAAGTACCAGCAATGGCGAAGTACAAAACTTCAGCACCTGTTCAGATTTTCACAGTAATCTGTGGTTTTGCTGCCATTAGTTCTGTAATCTACAGCGCTCTTTAATCTCGCAGCCGATACAGACGAGAATAAAGACAAACACATAACGATAATAATAAGCCTCCCTCCTCCTCGGGAGGCTTAATTTTGAGGTAATCAAAATGATTAGTGTATTTGATATCTATAAAATCGGCGTTGGACCATCCAGTTCACACACTGTTGGTCCAATGAAGGCGGGTAAAGAGTTTATTGATGACTTGCGCTCTATGGGAAAGCTGCGCGACATCACTAAAATTACCGTCGACGTTTATGGATCATTATCACTGACAGGGAAAGGTCACCACACAGATATCGCGATCATCATGGGTCTTGCTGGCAACACTCCTGAGAAAGTAGATATCGACTCTATTCCGGGCTTTATTGCACGTGTAGAGGAAACGGAACGTCTACCTGTTGGCATGCACTGTCATACGGTGTCATTCCCTCGTGAAGGCGGAATGAACTTCCACAAAACCAATCTGGAACTGCATGAGAACGGCATGCAAATCCACGCTTGGATCGACGAAGAAAAAGCGTACTCGAAAACCTACTACTCTATCGGTGGTGGCTTTATCGTAGACGAAGAGAACTTCGGTAAAGAAATTGAAAATCCGATCAAAGTCCCTTACGAGTACACGTCAGCTGAAGAACTGATTAATCACTGTAAAGAGAGCGGACTGTCGATCAGTGCGCTGGTGATGCAGAACGAACACGCTCTGCATTCAGACGAAGAAATTCGTACCTACTACGCCAATATCTGGAAAACCATGCGCGAATGTATGGAACGCGGTATGAACACTGAAGGCATTCTGCCAGGGCCTCTGCGTGTACCACGTCGAGCGGCGGCATTGCGTCAACAGTTGATGACGTCTGAGAAGACCACCAACGATCCAATGTCTGTGGTTGACTGGGTAAACATGTTTGCTTTTGCCGTTAACGAAGAAAACGCCGCTGGCGGACGGGTGGTTACCGCGCCAACCAACGGTGCCTGCGGTATCATTCCTGCAGTTTTGGCGTACTACGACAAGTTCATTCAGACGGTGACGGAAAAAGATTACATCCGTTACTTCGCCGCTTCTGGCGCAATCGGCGGTCTGTACAAACGCAATGCTTCAATCTCTGGTGCAGAAGTTGGTTGTCAGGGCGAAGTCGGCGTTGCGTGTTCTATGGCTGCGGCCGGCCTGGCTGAGTTGATGGGCGGTAGCCCTGAACAGGTATGCATGGCGGCCGAGATCGCTATGGAACACAACCTGGGTCTGACGTGTGACCCAGTGGCCGGTCAGGTTCAGGTTCCGTGTATCGAACGTAACGGTATCGCAGCAGTGAAATCGATCAACTCATCGCGTATGGCTCTGCGTCGCTCTTCAGCGCCACGTGTTTCGCTGGATAAAGTTATCGAAACCATGCTGGAAACCGGCAAAGACATGAACGCGAAATACCGTGAAACGTCACAAGGCGGTTTGGCGATCAAAGTCGTGTGTTAATCGACACTCAAGATCAAAAAACCCGGGCATGTCCCGGGTTTTTTATTTGCTGTCATATTTAGGCTTAGATCAGCTGAGACACCAACAAGAACACCCCAAATAGCAGTGTGAACACTAGCATCGGCATACCGCCTTCGGTGCGATAACGCGCATCGGCCTCGCCCGCACGACGCAAGCGGATAACCATTGCCAGCGGTACAAAAATAGCCAGAAAGACCAGAATGATACCCGCGTAGCTCAACACCGCCAGAAACTGATCTGCGGCAAGCAGCGAACCCGCCAGAGGCAGAGCAAATGTGAGCAAATACGTCACCAGTTTGTTCTGTCTGAACGCATCCACATTTTGTGTAAACAGCGCCATGGCCACACCAAAAAACGACGTCAGCAACGCCAGGCCAGTGAATACCGACAAAATTGTGCCAATCCAAGGAGAGCGCTGCTGGAACACCGTCATTAAGTCAGACACATTGCTGAACTGCTTCAACTGCGCTACATCCAGATTCCCCACGACAGCGAACAACCAACATAAATAGCACACCAGCGGGATCATCGAACCAACAATGACCATGTTTCTTAACTGGCGGTCGGTCGCTTCCTGGTTGTAAGACACTAGAGCCGGAATCACGACCAGAAAACCAAAGCTGGTGAACAGAATTGGGCTGGTTTTGATCAGGCCAACAAAATCGGTCTCCCCCGCCTGGGCCACATTCTCGAACGAAAAGAATGGCAACAGGATCAACAGAGTGCTCACCAGACTGGCCAGCATGATGAAAAACAGGACTCGGTTTAGCTTATCAATAACGCCCGTACCGCAAGCGACCACAGCGCCGGCGACTGCGGTAAACAGGATCTGGCTTTGTGTTTCCGTCAGTGTCACACCCAGGCTTTGAAACAACTTACCGACCAAATCAGCCGCGCCCAATATGTAGGCCATCAACAGACAAATCAGTAACGCATACAGCAAGCCATTCGTGAGCAGTTGCCCGCCTTTGCCCAAAGACTGGCGTGCGATGGAGTGCAAACCGAGGCCATCCCCGACTTTAATCGTCGCTTCGAGTAGCAGTAGCGCCGCGTACGTAGTACCGAAGCAGATCAGCAACATCAGCGCCGTACCGTACATCAGCCCGAATTGAGCCAGTACCATCGGAATCGCGAGCATACCCGCACCTAAAGCTGTACCTGCAATGATCAGGGAGCTTCCCAAAAGCTTAATATTCATATTTTATAAATTCTGTGTTGTGAAAAAGATAGGCGTTAAACCGCAGTAACGGTTAAATCAAAAACAATACGAAAATCGTGCTTGAGGGGTAATAAATCGCAACGCAATAAAGGAGTGAACAAAGCGGGAGGCGCTAACTGCGCATAATAAGAATGGAGGCGTGATAACAAGCGGTTTGCAATGTGGCGACCCTTCAGTCGGCTCAATAATGGGAGTTGTGATTTTGAATTTCATTGTTCTGTCCGTCAGTGACATTCCCTTTTTTGGTCTCTTAGCCTTCCGTTTCGCTAATCAATCCCTACCCGAGATAGGGTCATATTATCGCCTGACGAAACGATTGCAACGACTGATAGACTCATCATGACCAAACGGTTAAGAAACACACAACCCAAATCACGATACAAAAAAGCGAAGCTGTTTGCTTCGCTTTTTTGTTTGGCGGTGTAACGTCCTAAATAAGGTTGACACTTTCCAACCCAAATCAGGACGGCTCACTGAGGTTTATTCCTCACCGATATAAATACAACCCGCCGTGCAGGTCTCTTTGATTTCCACTTTGCTCAGCAGCGGTAAAGCAGGTTTGAGCTGTTGCCAAATCCACTTTGCCAACACTTCACTGGTCGGGTTCTCTAACCCTTCAATATCATTGAGATAATAGTGGTCCAGGCGATCGTAGATAGGCTTGAATGCGGCTTTTATTTCAGAGAAATCCACGATCCAACCAGTGTGCGGATCCACTTCGCCTTCTACGTAAAGACGAACTAAAAAAGAGTGACCATGCAAACGTCCACACTTATGCCCTTCCGGCACGTGCGGCAGGCGGTGGGCTGCCTCAAACATAAACTCTTTATACAATTCTGTTTTCATCTTGATTCTCTGCCTTTCAAAGGAGACGCAATAGTAAGGAATTCACCCGTCCGAAACAAGTTTAGACACAGCTCACAAACTTGCTGACGCGATTCCGCCGATAAACGACGCCAAATCACTATCCAATTCACTTCATATTGAACAGTCGAAAATGTGGCATTGCGTCAAATTATTGATTACATCATCGCCACATCACATTTACAAAACACACACTTTGTTTAGGGTCACATTCCGGATCGGCAACCATTTTTCCTTAGCCGGACCAAGGATATATTTGCGAGGTCTATTCCAATAATTCAAATAAGAATCCAATGAGCTCAACGATAACAACCAAATTGCTGGTGACCTTAATTTCTGTTTTCGCTCTGGTTTTAACTGTTTCGACCCTTTATCAATACAATCAGCAACGTGAGCTGATCTATTCTGTATTGAGTGAACAGTTACACGACAAAGCCAGTAATTATTTCGACAGCCTGAACATGATGATGCTGACGGGCACCATGGCGCAAAAAGAAACACTGCATAACAAGGCGTTAGCACAAGAAGGCATAGAAGCCGTCCGCGTACTACGTTCGGAGACCGTCAGTAAGCTCTACGGTCCGGGACTGGACAATCAGAAACCCGTCGATGACATTGACCGACGCGCACTGAAAGGTGAGCTGATCATTGAGCCGATCCAAAAAGACTGGGGGGACGGCCTGGTCGTGGCGCTGCCGATGAAGTCGTCCGAAAACTACCGCGGCACCAACTGTGTAGCCTGTCATATGGCGCCTGAGGGTGAAGTGCTGGGCGCCATTCGTCTTGAGTATAATCTTTCTCACGTCAACAGCATGATCAGTCAACGCACATTGATTGCCATCGCTATCATGTCAACCATCGCTTTCATCGGCTTTTTGCTCACTCTGGCACTTATTCGCAAGATCATCGTCCGTCCGATTCAAAGCACGTCCCGCTACATGCAGAGTGTCAGTCAAACCAAAGATTTGTCTCAGCGCCTGCACAATCCGAGAAAAGATGAAGTCGGCCAACTGACGCTGGCAATCAATTCGTTTATGGAAACCGTCAGCGACAGTCTTGGTCGGGTGCAGGACACGTCACACACCCTCTCCCACTCTGCTGCACAGCTCACGTTGGTAGCTCAGAGTACCGATCTGGCGGCCACAAACCAGCAACATGAAACCGCTGAAGTACAGACCAATATCGGTCAGATGCAGGCACAACAGTTACAAGTTGAACAAGCCACCGTCGACGCATCTGGCTTAATCAGCCACACCACTGCGATTGCCAGGCAAAGTGCGGAACAATCTCACCTGGCCAGTGAAGACATCAAAAATCTGGTCGGCGACATTGAGAAAGTCAAACAACGGATTATTGAGTTGAACGACCAGACAGGTGAAGTATCGACGATTCTTGAGGTCATTAAAGCCATTGCCGACCAGACCAACCTACTGGCACTCAACGCAGCCATTGAAGCCGCTCGAGCCGGTGAACAAGGGCGCGGGTTTGCCGTGGTCGCCGATGAAGTTCGTCAACTCGCCAGTCGTACGGCGCAGGCCACCAGCAGCATTGAAAGCATTCTGGTTCAGTTCAAACAAGACAGCGAAACATCATTGGTATCAGTGGACACAGTTTGCGCACACGCTCACCAGAGATCCACCGACATCGAAGCCTTATCGACCAGCATGAATCATGTGGTGACGGAAATGTCTCAGGCGCAACAACACGCTGAAAACATTCAGCTTCAAACCCAGTCGACCACGCAACTCAGCCAGGACGTGCAAAACAAAGTGGAAGTGATCACGCAGCACGCGGACGACACCTCTCACTCGGCAGCCCAAACGCGCGAAATCAGTCAGAATCTGGAACAATTGTCCGAACATCTGGAAGCATTGCTGAACCAGTTTACCCTGCAGGAGAAAAAACCGTCGTAAAAATCAGGAAATTTCGTCAGCCAGAGGTCAATTAAAGGTTGAAGCTATCGATTTGACAGGTAATATGTTCCGTTGATTCTGTAAAATGCAAGCCAACCCAATGTTTCGACTGTTTTTTGCCCGTTTTCACGTTCAAAAAGCGCACATTGGGTTGAATTTTTACCTCAATGGAGAAAACACCTAACATGACTTACGCGCCTGTAAAAGACGTTCTGAGCGGTAAGCTGGCAGTTGACAGTGAAGTCACTGTTCGCGGCTGGATTCGTTCACGTCGTGATTCCAAAGCTGGAATCTCATTCCTTGCCATTTATGACGGCTCTTGTTTCGACCCGATTCAGGCCGTGGTCCCTAATAATCTGAATAATTACAACGACGAAGTACTGAAGCTGACTACCGGCTGCTCTGTCGAAGTAACAGGTAAAGTGGTTGAATCTCCAGCGAGCGGTCAGGACTTTGAACTGGCAGCAATCGACGTGAAAGTGGTTGGCTGGGTAGAAGATGCTGACACTTACCCAATGGCGAAAACTCGTCATTCTATCGAATACCTCCGCGAAGTGGCGCACCTGCGTCCGCGCACCAACGTAATCGGTGCCGTAGCACGTGTTCGTAACTGCCTGTCTCAGGCGATTCACCGCTTCTACCACGAGCAAGGTTACTTCTGGGTATCGGCTCCGCTAATCACCGCGTCTGACGCAGAAGGCGCTGGTGAAATGTTCCGCGTTTCTACACTAGACATGGAAAACTTGCCTCGCACAGACGCAGGTAAAGTGGACTACAACGAAGATTTCTTCGGTAAAGAAACCTTCCTGACGGTATCCGGTCAGCTAAATGGCGAAGCATACGCGTGTGCACTGAGCAAAATTTACACTTTCGGCCCGACTTTCCGTGCTGAAAACTCAAACACCAGTCGCCACCTGGCGGAGTTCTGGATGGTTGAGCCTGAAGTTGCGTTTGCCGATCTGGATGACATAGCGAAATTGTCTGAAGACATGCTGAAATACGTGTTCAAAGCGGTACTGGAAGAGCGTCGTGACGATCTTGAGTTCTTCGCGCAGCGTATCGATAAAGAAGCGATCACCCGTCTGGAACAATTCGTGTCGTCTGACTTTGCACAAGTTGATTACACTGACGCGATCCAAATTCTGATGGATTCTGGCCGTGAGTTCGAATTCCCGGTTGAATGGGGTATCGATATGTCTTCTGAGCACGAGCGTTATCTGGCGGAAGAACACTTCAAAGCACCTGTCATCGTGAAGAACTACCCGAAAGACATCAAAGCATTCTACATGCGTCTGAACGACGACAATAAGACGGTTGCTGCGATGGACGTTCTGGCACCGGGCATTGGTGAAATCATCGGTGGTTCTCAGCGTGAAGAGCGTCTGGATGTTCTGGATGCACGCATGCGTGAAATGGGCATCGACCCTGAGCACATGAGCTGGTATCGCGATTTGCGCCGCTACGGCACAGTACCACACGCAGGTTTCGGTCTGGGCTTCGAGCGTCTGGTGTCTTACGTCACCGGCATGGGCAACGTTCGTGACGTGATCCCATTCCCACGCACCCCACGCAGCGCAAACTTCTAATTGCCATTGTGAATAGCAAAAACCTCCGCATCGACGGAGGTTTTTTTATACCTGCTGAATTAACTCAGTCCGGTTTCCCGGCAGCGTATTTAACCGCCGCAACGAAGATAGCAAAAAGAACAAACGGAATGGCTGCCGCCGTGTATTCCGTCCAGGCGTACCCGACAAAAGACTTGGACAAAATTAAGTGTCCGAGAACCAACAACAGAGCGCTGATGATCGCCCAGGCAATCAGAAACAGCTCTCCACGACGTTTTGTTGTGCTCATAATCTGGCTCCTTGTGATACATCGAAGCCATTACAGCACTGTTGGTGTCACCCTGAGCAGTACAGATGGCGCACTAACGCACCGAACAGTTGCTCAGCCTAGTAATGATGTGACCCAGAGCCTGAATCGCAGCAGCAATACGTGGATCGTCGAGTGAATATGAGCTGTTAATACGCAGGCAGTGGACAAACCGGTCGTCGAACGCAAACAGACTGCCCGGTGCCACCGAGATCCCATGCTCCAGCGCAACTTGGTGTACCACATTGGCATCTATCTCGTGAGGCAAACGCAGCCAGAGAAAATAACCGCCTTCAGGTGCAGCCACTGTTACTTCCGGAGGCAAGCACTCTCGCATCAACACAGACATCGCCAACTGACGTTCAGCCAGTGCCCTGCGTAACTTCCGCAGGTGGTTGTCATAGCTTTCGTGAGTCAGATAGTGTGCTAGCCCCTTTTGCACCGGCACACTGCTGGAGATGGTCGACAGCAGTTGCTGCCTTTGAATCAGCTCATTGTATCGCTCAGATACAACCCAGCCAACCCGATAACCTGGCGACAAAGATTTGGACAAAGAACCACACAACAGAACCTGCCCGTTGTGGTCAAAGGCTTTCAACGGTTTCGGTTTGCGCTCACCAAAATACAGCTCACCATACACGTCATCTTCAATGACCGCGACGTCTTGCTGAGCCAGACGTTGCATCAGGCGTTGCCGCGCTGACTCAGTCAGGCAACTGCCTGTCGGGTTATGAAACGTGGGCATCAGCCAGCATGCCCGCACCGGATAGGTTGCCAATGCTACCTCTAATACATCGAAATCCAGACCATGTTGAGTATCGACCGGCACTTCGACCGGTTTGAGGTTGAGGCGCTCTATTGCTTGCAAGGCGCCATAAAAGGCCGGGGATTCAATGATCACATAATCGCCCGGCACCGTCACAGCTTCCAGGCTCAGGTTCAGTGCTTCCAGCGCACCCGAGGTTACGACAATGTCATGATGACTGATATGGATTCCCTGCTGCAGGTATCGCTGCGCGATTTTCCGGCGCAGGGTTTCATCTCCGGGTGGCAGATGACTGAGCCAACTGGTCGAGGAAACCTGACGGTTAGCACTGGCGAGATTACGGGCCAGATCGCGCGCCGGAAACAAGGTTGGGTCCGGAAACGCCGATCCCAATGGTATCAGAGTCTCATCCGCACTCTGCTTGAGAAAAGTGAACAGCTGATCGTTGATCAGGGCGGGCTTTGGCACTTCACTGACCGATGCGGTTCGCTCTTTGGCGGCCACAAAGTAGCCAGATTGTGGCCTGGCGACCAACAACCCTTCACTCTCCAGCAACTGAAACGCCTGTAATACAGTACTGGTACTCACCTGGTGACTGCGGCTGGTCGCGCGCACAGACGGAATTTTGTCCCCGGCTCGCCAGGTTTGATCTTCTATCTGGCGGCGTATCTCCTGAGCCAGCAACTGATAACGTGTCATACAACCCTCACTTGTTATCTGCGCACTGTAACACATCTGATTTTTCAGTGTTTTTTTGCTCTTATATCCAAGAGAAACGTCACACTCGACTCACACTGGGTGCGTCCACAGCGCAAAATGAAGTAAAACGCCGGATAATCAATATCATGGGGGGATTATAAGATCACTATCACGTTAATTATGTCACCATCTGATAGATTTAATTTTGAACAGTGATGTTAACCCTACTGAACCTGAGAATTGAGAGAGTAATCATGAGTAAGTTCAAAACGGAAGACATAAAATACAAAGGCGAAACCAACGGCGTACACAGCTGGAATGCCCCCAATGGCCAGCCCTATTACTGGCATCCGGACTGGCTGCATATTGCGGAAGATGCCACGGGCCTGCATGCCAAAGGTGACCTGGAGGTTAGTACCGGAGATAAACCAACAAAAGAACACGCTCTGAACGCCATTTTGAAGCACATTAATCAATGGGCACATAAATCCAAGTGATCACGCCTGACACCGTAAGAGTTGCCTTAGCCCGGCAGTAAGATACCGGGCTTGTTGCTTCTGGCTTCCGCGCCAGAGGAATACCCTTTCTCCTTCTCACCCTTTGTTGCTTGCTTAAACCAAAATACTGAGACATTTCCCTTCCGCAGGCTGCCGTTTTTATACTGAAAATCCCCGACTGATACAGCCAATGGCGAAAAATGAATTATTTTTTACTTTTCTGTTTTATTGCTGTTGTGTCCGGTTTCTCAGAAAGGTATAAATAACGGAGTTTTTAAAGCCCACCCTCAATTAACACGGATGAAGATTATGTTTGAAAAAGTTCTTGCAGCACCTGCTGATCCTATCCTTGGCTTAACAGAAGAGTTTAAGAAAGATACGCGTGCTGAGAAGATTAACCTTGGCGTAGGCATCTACAAAAATGAGAGCGGTGAAACACCAGTTCTCAAGACTGTCAAAAAAGCCGAGGCAGCTCTGCTTGAAACTGAAAAAACCAAATCTTACCTGACTATTGAAGGGACGGCTGAATACGCGCTGGCGGTACAAAAACTGCTTTTTGGCGCCGATTCTGAAGTTGTGGCACAAAAACGAGCAAAAACAGCTCAGGCGCCAGGTGGTACAGGCGCCCTTCGCGTTGCCGGCGAGTTCATCAAACGCCAGTTGGGCGATGTAAAAATCTGGATCAGCAATCCAACCTGGGTAAACCACAACGGTGTGTTTACGGCAGCGGGTATTGAGACGGCTCAGTACAGCTACTACAACCCTGAAACCAAAGATAAAGACTTTGCCGCCATGTTGAGCGACCTTGAGTCAGCCAATGCGGGCGATATCGTGCTATTGCACGGTTGCTGTCACAACCCAACCGGGATTGATCCTACCGCGGAAGAGTGGGAAACACTGGCGAAACTGGTCGCCGAGAAAGGCCTGCTGCCGCTGTTTGACTTCGCTTATCAGGGTTTTGCCAAGGGCGTTGAAGAGGACGCTGCTGGTCTGCGTACGTTTGCTAAGTACAATAAAGAGATCCTGGTTGCGAGCTCGTTCTCGAAAAACTTTGGTCTGTACAACGAGCGTGTAGGTGCATTCACTCTGGTTGCTGCTGACGAAAGTATTGCAACCACCGCGTTCTCACAAGTGAAGAGCATCATCCGCTCTATTTACTCCAACCCACCTGCACACGGCAGCGCGGTTGTGACCCATATCCTGAACAACACAGAGCTGCGTGCAGAATGGGAAGCGGAAGTAGCGGAAATGCGCGACCGTATCCAAGAGATGCGTGAGCTGTTCGTTGCAACACTGAAAGTCGAAGGCGTGGATGCTGACTTCAGCTTCATCGAGCGTCAGAACGGCATGTTCTCTTTCTCTGGACTGAGCAAAGAGCACGTTAACCGTCTGAAAGAAGAGTTTGCGATTTATATTGTCGGCTCAGGTCGTATCAGTGTTGCGGGCATGACCAAGTCTAACATGAATCCGCTATGCAAAGGCATCGCCGCGGTTCTGTAATCACCATTCATCTGTGATTGAAATCATCAAAAAAGCCAGCGCGTTCGCTGGCTTTTTTATTGGTAGACTGTTCCGTCCTAAATAAGGTTGACACTATAGCAGTGCTCAATACGCATAACGCATCGATATGCCACCTTCATTGGAGGTGTACTCTCCGGCATTACGGTAACTGTAAAAGCCACCAAGCGCAAAACGTCGAGTGACATAATAGTCGGCTCTGAGTTTGACGATCTCTTCATCCAACGCATCGCTGCGACTGAGTTCACCGAGCGCTGTCAGCTCAAGTTTGTCAATCGGACTGTAACTGAGGCCCAGATCGATACCATAAATCAAATCACTGCTGTCAGATAATTGCTGATCCGTGTCATCCTCGGTAGTGACGGTGCGCAAATACCCGGCCCTGGCCCGCGAGTAGATTAGCCAGTCATCATTGAGATCCCATTTGTAACCCACCCCTGGGCGAAACGAGTAGATTTCCGTAGTGGTCTCGTCAGGTCGGATAAAACGCGCTTCATAGTCCGCAACCACTAACCAGTGTTCGGCAAACAGTCCACTGTAGCCCACCATCACACTCGTAACATTACCCTCATCGCCATTGTCAGCATCGAGAGAGCCCGCACTTACATCGGCGTACAAATAATCCTGATTCACTTTATGCACCCGGATCGGATCTTCTGCAAGTACCGCAGCTGATACTCCGATCAGCCCGATACCCAGGCTCACACGCCCAAACTGTGTCATCGACTGCCTCCTGCAAATGACTAACTTTCAACGCCTTGATAATAGTGTAAAGTCTCAGCCACAACAGAATTATTATCGTGAACTTTGGCAGGTCGCACAGCAACAAAAAAAGCAGCCATTAAGGCTGCTTGATTCACCAAGACTCGTTACAACACAATAACGATCTCGTCCCCTTGCTGACCCGCGATGCGCACGTGACTACGCGATTCAATTTTGACGATCTGATCTCTGTCGAGTGAATACGGCATCACCAGTTTGATTCGCTCAATCCCCTGCCCTTTGGCAATCTCAAATAAGGTGATTAGATTAGACTCATCACTTCTGTTTGTTGACAGCCTGCGCAGCGCCGCATCCCAAAGCCGATCCTCCGGTGAATGAAAGTTATCGGTTGCCTCTCGCCACACCACGCTAAAAATGGGTGCAAACGTGCTCATTGCCTCTAGAAAAGTCCATTTTTTGTCACACGAGGCGCCGAGGAAAGAGGTATAGTCAAAATTAACGCTGACGTGCTCTATGTGATCCATGTTTTCCCCCGACTTGTACGCAGTACGATATCCTTACTATCCGTTATGCTCGACTATATAGCAACAGGATATAGAACAATCATCTTTTAGAACCAAATAAAAGGTTAAAACGCTATATAAAAACCAAATTCATAACAAACTCCGTACAAGAGTGATCACATATGTGTCGGGTTGATTAATATTTAGGGCGTAGAATAAAAAACACCTGTACGCAGATCATTTAACATCCACGATCCGGCTGGCTTTTTTATACTGTAACCGCCACCCTTGCCAACGCGGCAACTCCCAGCGTTTGGGGTCACCTTTACGTAACCCGCTCTGATAGACCACATGAACCAGCTTCTTCGCAGGGTAATATTCGACGCTCAGGTTCAGATCACCGAGATTGAGCTCCAACGGATAGGTTTCAGCAAAGTCTGCATACTCCCAGTCGGGAACACCTGCAAAAGGAAAATCAGACTCATTGAACAGCGCCAGATCATCGACACTGTCCAACTCCAATAGGGTTAACTGTTCGCTGAACCAGGATTCAAACGATAAATCTTGTGATACGGATTCTGGTGTCATCCCCAATTGAGCGTAAATCTTCCAGTGGGTGATTTCCGCCTCTCGGCGTCTGGCAAACCCCGGCATCAACTCCTCAGCCATTACCGCCTCAACAATGGGTTTGACCGCCAAACTCCCCTGAGCTGCGACCTGGCGGGTTGCGACGATCCGTCCGGCAAACACAAGCTCCAGATTAGACAGCGCCTTCTCGCCGTCATACACGGTTTCTCCCTGTTGCCACTCACCCAACTCCAACCGCTCAAGCAGCGCCAGAGGAACCGGTAGCATCACGGTTGCCAGATTGAGTATTTGTTTCACGCCTCGTCCCGGGAGGCTGTGCGTATCAAGCACCAACGCCGCCTCCGCCGCCTCATGGAAACGGGTGTGGCGTGCTGGCATCACTTCAAGGTGTCCATTGCCCAGCGCTTCCCGGCGACGCTCACGGCGCACAAACAGCAACTCAGGATGCAAACCAGCAATCGCTTCGCACAGAGCTGCCCGATCGTAACGTGACGCCACCTCTAACATCGGCAACGCAAATACCTCGCGCATCTGCTCTGCAAGACCGCGAGCCTCAGCAAGTGCATCCGGCTCAGTGCGTACGCCAGGCAAGACAACGTCGCGTACCAGTTTGATATTGATTTCCGCATCACAGTGATGCGGCTCTTCTTGATTGAGCAACTCAAGCGCATCGGGATCTGGGCGATAGGAGTATAGGGCAGCAGGCACAGACAACGCCGCGGTTAAATCTATCATCGCTTCTTTGAGGGCTTTGCTTGGCATCCGGGTCACCAAATCAGCATACAAAGCATCAATGGGCAATGGATAGAGGGTGCGACCGTGCTCGGTGACCCGCCCTTTGTCATCCAACGCTTCCATATTTCGTAGCAGTGCATGTGCTGCGTCGAGCGATTTTTCCGGCAACTGGTCGAGCAGATCCAGCTCTGTTAAACAATAGCCACAAGTCGCTGATGTCAGCATCGGCTCGGTCAACGCTTCACGCTGCAGCTCTGGCGGGGTCACGTTCTCCAAGGCAGCATGTTCACCATACAAGCGGATACAGATCCCGTCCATAACACGACCGGCGCGGCCGCTACGCTGGCGGGCGCTGGCTTTTGAGATATGAGTTAAGGTCAGAGTAGTACGGCCGTTACGCTGCACGGTGCGCCGCTCCAGACCGGAATCAATCACAGCAACGATATTCGGAATCGTCAGCGAGGTTTCTGCAACATTGGTGGCAAGTACAACCTTACGTTGCGATTGCGGGTTCAGCGCCAATTCGCGTTCTTTATCGCTCACCGACGCGTGTAACGGAACCACCAACCAGTCGTGCAATGCAGTCAGTGCGCTCTGACACAACGCAATCTCTTTGCGCCCTGGCAGAAAGACCAAAACATCGCCCTGAATATCGCTTGCGATCAATTGTTCAATTTCCTGCCTGACCCGAGACTCCAGCCCGCGGCTGTCCGGTAACTGGCGCGACTCCTTTGCGCGATAACACATCTCGACCTGAAACTGCCGCCCCTGCGCCTGCAAGCGCTGTGCACCGACATAACGAGCCAGTCGTTCCCCTTCCAGTGTCGCTGACGTGATGATCAAGCGATGATGTTGATGTGCTTTGAGCATCGCCACCAGCACATCGGTATCCCAGCGGCGTTCGTGGTACTCATCCACCATCACCACATCAAACTGTGCCAGCTTATTTTCTGCAAACCAGCGCAGCGCAACCCCCGGTGTGACAAATACCACTTGAGTATCCGGCGTAAACCGATTTTCCAGTTTGATCGCATACCCAACAGACTGGCCCAGTCGCTCATCACGTTGCAACGCCAGAAACTGAGCCAGAGACGTACAGGCGATACGTCGTGGCTCAACCACCAGTACTTTCCCCTGCTCTGCCGCCCACAGCGGTAACCGGGTAGATTTGCCGGACCCGGTCTCGGCTTCCACCACCAGATGGTGTCGGGACAGTAAGGATTGTACCTGAGGCGCTAGGACGTCAATGGGTAATGAATGCATAGAAAATCAACAATTGGAAATCAGACAAACAATTATATCCTGATCGTTGTCGATAAACGAACAGGAACCCGTGCGACGGAGTGGTCATTCTATTTACAACACGATAACTAAACCCTATCATTTTCGGGTTCCGTTCTATCCTTCACATAGGCTTCCAATGAATAACGACAAACGCCCTCTGTACATTCCATTTGCTGGTCCAGCATTATTAAGTACACCTCTACTCAACAAAGGCAGTGCATTTTCTGCCGAAGAGCGCGCGTCATTCAACCTAGAAGGTCTTTTGCCAGAAAGCACAGAGACCATTCAGGAACAGGTTGAGCGTGCGTATCAGCAATACTGTAATTTTGAAAGTGACATGGATAAGCACATTTATCTGCGCAACATCCAGGACACTAACGAGACCCTGTTCTACCGTCTGGTTCAGAACCATATCTCAGAAATGATGCCGATCATCTACACCCCGACTGTGGGCGCTGCGTGTGAGAATTTCTCGAATATCTATCGTCGTGGCCGTGGTCTGTTCATCTCTTACGCGAATCGCGATCGCATTGATGATCTGTTAAATAACGCCGCTAACCACAACGTAAAAGTGATCGTGGTTACCGACGGTGAGCGTATTCTTGGTCTGGGCGACCAGGGCATCGGCGGTATGGGCATTCCTATTGGTAAGCTGTCTCTGTACACCGCTTGTGGTGGTATTAGCCCGGCCTATACGCTACCGATTGTATTGGATGTCGGTACCAATAACCCGCAACGTCTGGCCGATCCGATGTATATGGGCTGGCGTCATCCGCGTATCACTGGCGCTGAGTACGACGCATTTGTTGAAGAGTTCATTCAGGCTGTTCAACGTCGCTGGCCAGAAGCACTGATCCAGTTCGAAGACTTCGCCCAGAAAAACGCCATGCCACTGCTGGAACGATACAAAAACCGTATCTGCTGTTTCAACGATGATATCCAGGGTACCGCGGCCGTCACGGTAGGCTCACTGCTGGCCGCCTGTAAAGCGGCGGGCAGCAAGTTATCTGAGCAGCGCATTACTTTCCTGGGAGCCGGTTCTGCAGGTTGTGGTATTGCTGAAGCCATCATCGCGCAAATGGTGTCAGAAGGCATTTCAGACGAAAAAGCCCGCTCACAGGTTTACATGGTCGACCGCTGGGGCCTGCTTCAGGAAGGCATGCCAAACCTGTTGGACTTCCAACAACGCCTGGTCCAGAAAGTCAAAAACACCAGCAAATGGGAAGCAGAAGGAAACGGATACTCACTGCTGGATGTGATGCGCAATGCAAAACCAACCGTACTGATTGGTGTCTCGGGCGCGCCGGGCTTGTTCAGTCAGGAAGTGATCGAAGAGATGCACAAGCATTGTCCTCGCCCGATTGTTTTCCCGCTGTCCAACCCAACCAGCCGAGTGGAAGCAACGCCGTCAGACATTCTGCGCTGGACCAATGGCGAAGCATTGGTGGCAACAGGCAGCCCGTTTGACCCTGTCATTCATGAAGGTAAGAGCTACCCGATTGCCCAATGCAACAACAGCTACATTTTCCCGGGTATTGGTCTGGGTGTGCTGGCAGCCAACGCACGACGCGTAACCGACGAGATGCTGATGGAATCCAGCCGGGCACTGGCAACCTGCTCGCCTCTGGCAATCAATGGCCAGGGCGCGCTGCTGCCACCACTTGAGGCCATTCACTCAGTGTCGAAAAAGATTGCGTTTGCCGTGGGCAAAAAAGCCATTGAGCAAGGTGTGGCGCAGGAGATATCCGACGAGGCACTGGAGCAAGCGATTGACCAGCACTTCTGGCAACCAGTCTACCGCCGCTACAAACGCACGGCATTCTAAGTGAAACAAACCCTGGCTTGGCCAGGGTTTGTTGTTTAAGGCTGCTGATAAAATGGTCGTTTAACACTTTTACATCTCGCGGGGCTTGATGACAGTGCCGCTCTTCGTGTTATTCTTCCTTTCTCAATACGGATATCATTCAGAAAATGTTAGACATACTCAATACGTTAGGTGACTACCTTCGCCCTTATCTCAGCGAAATATCAACCGCTCTGGTGGCCTGTGCCCTGGTGATGCTGGGCAACGAAATCAACGGATTCTTCCGCGGTTTACTGCGCAATCAGCATTTCACCATCCGGACACTGGTCTTCATTCTTATTAACGCCTTTGGTTACGGATTAGTTATAATAAAAGCAACACCTTACCTGACTCGGACACTAAAAAACCTCGATACAGGCATCATGTTCGCAGTAGTTATCTCGAGCTTTATAATCATAGGTGTATGGGCGCAAAGGAATCGGCAAATCTAGTGGTCAGTATTCACAACAAACAACGTTCAACCAAACTGAATCGGAAGATGATTGTCCGATGTCTGCGCATTCTGCTGCTGTTGGCGATTGCGGCGATGGTGGCCGTTGTTGTGATTGATCGTTGGGTGACTTATCAAACCCGGGACAATGTTTTATCCAGCCCGGAGCAAGTGGATAAATTCAGTGTGGCCGTGGTGCTCGGTACCAGTAAATACCTCGGCCGAACATTAAACGAGTACTATACCCACCGTATTGACGCCGCCATCGAGCTGTTCAAAAACGGGAAAGTCGACAATCTGCTGCTCAGCGGAGACAACGCCCATCGTTCGTACAATGAGCCCTGGACGATGAAACGTGACCTGCTCAAAGCCGGCATTCCTGACGAGCACTTGTTTCTGGATTACGCAGGCTTTCGGACACTCGATTCGGTCGTGCGCGCCAAAAAGATTTTTGATACCGACAATTTTCTGATCATTTCGCAGCGCTTCCATTGCGAGCGTGCGCTGTTTATTGCCGATTACCACGACATCCACGCCAAGTGTCTGGCCGTACCCGGCCCGACCAGCCATTCCGGGTTTAAAGTTCGTCTGCGGGAAGTGTTCGCGCGTACCAAAGCATTTCTCGATCTTTACGTGATTGGCACTCAGCCGAAATTTCTCGGCCCAAAAGAGCCGATTCTCAAGCCTGAAGACGACGAACAGGCTGACGTGGCCAAGACCCAGATCGATAATTCACTTTGACTCCCCCCACCGCAAACCTCTGGTGAGTCTTCATCACACTATTCCTTTTTCTCTGAACAACGATTCGGCATTTGAACTCGAGAAACTCTGGCGCTGTTTTTGAAACGCGCCTGGGTTTGCTACACTGCGTCACAACATAATTACTAAAGAGCAATGTCATGTCTTTAATCGCGAAAGGTACGCTACGTAAAATGAAAGCGGACCTGAACGACACCGTTCGCTACCGTTTGCCTGTCGGGGATGAACTGGTGGATCTCAACCCTTTTATCGGGAAAACCCTAACCCTGACGCATACCGGTAATATTTTTTGCTGCAACTGCGGCAAAAAAACCAAGAAGAGTTACTCTCAGGGACACTGCTTTGTGTGCATGAAGAAACTCGCCAGCTGTGACATGTGTATTATGAAGCCGGAAACCTGCCACTACGCGCAAGGTACCTGTCGTGAGCCGGAGTGGGGGGAACAAAACTGCATGGTCGATCACTATGTATATCTGTCCAACACATCCAGCCTTAAAGTCGGCATCACCCGTCATACTCAAATTCCGACTCGTTGGATCGACCAAGGCGCGACACAAGGATTGCCAGTTTTCAAGGTCAAAACCCGTCAGATTTCCGGTTTGATCGAAGTGGAAATGGCGAAGCATATAGCCGACAAAACCAACTGGCGTACTCTGCTAAAAGGCGACGGAGAGCCGCTGGCACTGGAAGAACATTTCCACCATATGTTGCCATTGGTCGAAGACAAAATTGCCGAGATCAAAGCAGAATTTGGAGACGATGCCATCGAAGTCTTGAGTGAAGGAATCACGCCGATCGCCTACCCGGTCACCGAGCATCCGAGCAAAATCACGTCACACAACTTTGATAAGAACCCGGAAGTCACCGGCATACTGAAAGGCATCAAAGGACAGTACCTGATCTTCGACACCGGGGTGATCAACATCAGAAAATTCACGTCGTATGAAGTCGAAGTGTCTGACGCTTAAAAGAAATCAAGCCCGCGAATCGCGGGCTTGTTTGTATTAGGCTTGGAGCAGACGCTCCAGCGCGTCAAACAATCTATCCACTTCCTCAAGTGTGTTGTAATGCATAAAGCCGATTCGCACCACACCGCCGCTCTCTTCCAGCCCCAGCTGTTTCACTAAGCCGAGTGCATAAAAGTGGCCATTCCAGACACAGATATTCTGCTCACCCAGAGCACGCGCGACCAATTCAGGGGCGAACTGGTCAAACGTCAACGCAAACGTCGGCGTTCTTAACTGACTGTCCGCAACCGCACGTCCATAAAGTTGAACGCCATCCAAACTCGCCAGACGTGACAGAAAACGCTCCGTAATCGCCTGCTCGTGCGCATTGAACTGCACAAAACTTTGCTCTAAGCGTTCACGCAATGTCGCCTGAGGATCGCCCCACTGCGCTAGATAGCCCACCGCCGCGATAATACCGGCCAAGCCCTCAAAGCTTTGCGTTCCGGTTTCAAACCGCCCCGGCCCCACATTGGTCGCTGGTTCCACTTTGTACGGCTTGAGTGTGTGTAGCCACTTCGGTGCCACGTACGCAATACCGACATGCGGACCAAAAAACTTGTAGGCGGAACACGCCAGAAAATCACAGTTTAACTGCTGCACGTCAAGCAAATGGTGCGGCGCGTAATGAACCGCATCAACATAAACTTGCGCTCCGACACGATGAGCCGCGTCGACCACGGACCTGACATCGACTACAGAGCCGGTGGTGTTAGACGCGGAAGTCACCGCCACCAAACGCGTTTTTTCGTTCAGCAGTGAGAAAAGGTGGTCCATATCCAGCGAACAGTCGGACTCATCCACTCGCACCTGATGAACGATCACCCCTTTATCTTCCGCGGCTTGCTGCCAACTGGAGACATTGGAATAGTGATCCAATGCCGTGACAATGATTTCGTCGCCAGCTTGCCAGTCACGACTGATCGCCCGGCTTAACTGGAAGGTCAACGATGTCATGTTGGCGCCAAACACCATGTTGTCAGCCGACGGCGCATTCACCAGAGTCTGAGCCGACTCCCGAGCGCGACGCATCAGATCGGTGGTCATCTGGCTGGAAAAATAGTGCCCCCCCAAGTTGGCATTGTAATGACCGAGGTAGTGAGTCATGGCCTCCAGTACACTGGCAGGCACTTGTGAGCCACCAGGCCCGTCGAGAAACACCACCGGCATGCCGTTGTGACGTTGCGCCAACGCACTGAATTGTGCACGAGCTGAATCAGGACTGAAGTGCATTGACACCACCTTTCGCCGTTAAAACAAATACATCCATGTGACCACGCTGCCCTTCCTCTAATGAGCGGATTGGACGCGCGTTGTGCCATAGCTTACTGTCTGCCAGCATGGCGACTTCGCCGTTACTCAACACTTTGCGATAGAACGGCGCTTCATCAAAATCTTCATACAACATGATCTCACCGCCGCTGATGTTATGACGGTCAATACCAATAATCGCAATGTGATCAAACCCGTCCTGGTGCACCCCCTCCGGCGCTACTTCCGTTTGCTCGTACACGGCAGATATACGGATCTGATGTATTTCAATTTCCTGTCCATCCGGCAGTTGATTGGCTTTGACAAACAGAGCACACATTTCTCGCATTCCCTCGCTGTCGAGGGTGGAAGGTAGAATAGACTCAAACTGGCGAGACACGTTGCCCTGAAAACGGTTGATGTCGGAACTTTGCATAAACTGGCGATGTTCCAGCTCCGTTACCATGCCGTTGACGAAACGCACCACTGAATAACGACGCAGACGATACTGACCATCTGCGTGCTCAGTGTTTGGTAACTTGGCAAACGAAGGCGAAAGTTGTTCCAGCGCTTTGTGGCTAAGTTGAGTGATATGTAGGGTGTTTGGATGGGAATGTAACATCATCTACTCCTTAATGAAGGTACACTATTATCTTGTGCTGTTAACATTTAATTTACACAAGAGAATACGCAGATATCTGGCAAACTCAACCCTTCACCATGCATAATTCGGTTTTAACGTCATATTTGAAAGTTAAATCTAATAAATGAACACAATTCAGTTATAGAATCTAAATTAAAAACACTGAACGCTGAAAAAATAGACACCTTCACTATAAAACTATCAAAACCAATATAAATCAATGTTTTATGGGGGAATATTTACGTCATCACCACTTACCAGCTCAATTTACGCTTCTGTAATAATCTATAACCAATTATTCCGTGAACGATTCTTGATACCGCTTTTATTGCCCCCATAATTTCCCTACAATCGAGGAAAACCAATTAAGCGACTTTGCTAATGGAGCGCGAATGAGCGACGTAAAACACTGTAAATTATTAATTCTTGGTTCGGGTCCTGCCGGTTACACAGCGGCAGTGTACGCAGCTCGTGCCAACCTGAATCCTGTGCTGGTCACTGGTATGCAGCAGGGTGGTCAGCTCACCACCACCACAGAAGTCGAAAACTGGCCTGGTGACGCCCACGATTTGACAGGCCCCGCCCTGATGGATCGCATGAAAGAGCATGCAGAACGATTCGAAACCGAAATCGTCTTCGATCACATCAACGAAGTGGACTTACAACAGCGTCCGTTCCGCCTTAAAGGTGACAGTGGTGAATACACTTGTGATGCTCTGATCATTTCTACTGGCGCGTCTGCCAAATACTTGGGTCTGGATTCCGAAGAAGCATTTAAAGGGCGCGGCGTATCGGCTTGTGCAACCTGCGACGGGTTCTTCTACCGTAACCAGAAAGTCGCGGTAGTTGGCGGCGGCAACACGGCCGTTGAAGAAGCCTTATATCTGGCAAACATCGCTTCTGAAGTGCACCTTATCCACCGCCGTGACAGTTTCCGTGCGGAGAAAATTCTCATCAATCGCCTAATGGACAAGGTCGAGAATGGCAATATTGTGCTTCATACCGACCGTACCCTGGACGAGGTGCTCGGCGACGATATGGGCGTGACTGGTGTTCGACTCAAAGAAACTCAGTCCGATGCCACCGAAGAATTCGACGTTATGGGCGTCTTCATCGCGATTGGCCACCAGCCAAATACCGGTATTTTTGAAAGCCAACTTGATATGAAAGACGGCTATATTCTGGTGAAATCAGGTCTGGAAGGTAACGCTACCCAAACCAGTATCGAAGGTGTATTCGCTGCAGGTGACGTGATGGATCACAACTATCGTCAGGCCATTACTTCAGCCGGAACTGGCTGTATGGCGGCCCTGGATGCAGAACGCTACCTGGATGCCCTTTCAGATAAGTAAAAACATTTTTCATTTTTACTTCAAAACCCAAAAGCCCGGCGGTATTCCCGCCGGGCTTTATTTTGTATAATGCCAGGTTCTTACACACATAATAATTCTCATTAAGCCTTCGAAATGGATAAGAAAAAAAGACGCAGCTTGAACACCTGGCTCAAGCAGCAGAGCAAGCTTGCAAAGCGCTGGCTCGGCATTGCTGTTGGTCTCGGTGTGTTATCAAGCCTGTTTTTACTGGCGCAAGCCGCTCTGCTCGCTTCCATTCTTCACCAGTTGATCATTGAACAGGTGGACAAATCGGAGCTCATCCCCTATTTCCTCGGACTGGTTGGCGCTATCGCCATACGTGCACTATGCGCATGGGGGCGGGAAATCGCTGGCTTCCGTTGTGGTGAGCAAATTCGGGTTTACATCCGCCAGCTCATTCTGGATAAACTGCGCGAGCTCGGCCCGGCGTACATAAAAGGCAAACCGGCCGGCTCCTGGGCGACATTGCTGCTGGAGCAAGTTGAGGAAATGCACGACTTCTTCGCTCGTTATCTGCCTCAGATGTCGTTGTCAGTCCTGGTGCCGTTTGTGATTTTGGTTGTGGTGTTCCCATTAAACTGGGCCGCGGGTCTGATTTTCCTTCTGACCGCGCCACTGGTTCCGTTATTCATGGCATTTGTTGGCATGAAGGCAGCTGATGCCAACCGCAAGAACTTCAAAGCGCTGCAGCGTCTATCCGGTCACTTTTATGACCGCCTGCAATCGATGACCACTATCCGTCTGTTTGATCGCACACAAGCAGAAACGGAAGTGATGAAAGGTGCTTCAGAAGTGTTCCGCACCCGCACCATGGACGTGCTACGAATCGCGTTTCTCTCGTCTGCGGTGCTGGAATTCTTCACCTCAATCTCTATCGCTATCACGGCGGTGTATTTCGGCTTCAGCTTTATTGGTGAGCTGAATTTCGGTACCTATGGTACTGGTGTGACCCTGTTTGCCGGACTGTTTATTCTGATTCTGGCTCCGGAGTTTTATCAGCCGCTTCGCGATTTGGGGACGTTCTACCATGCCAAACAGCAAGCCGTCGGGGCAGCTGAAAGCATTGTCGAATTTCTGCAAACCGACGTCAGTAAAATTCGCTCCGGTGAGCAGCAGCTTGCTGACAGCGGCGCAATCACCATCGAAGCAACAGACCTGACCGTTTTTAGTCCCGAAGGTAAGCCATTGCTCGGCCCAGTCAGCTTTGCGATCCACGCCAATCAAACAACCGCACTGGTTGGCCCAAGCGGTGCGGGCAAAACCAGCCTGGTCAATGCAATTTTGGGTTTCCTGCCTTATGAGGGGTCACTCAGGATCAACCAGAGCGAACTCAAATCACTGGATCTCGCCAGTTGGCGACAAGTCATCAGTTGGGTCGGCCAAAATCCGCTGCTGGTACATGGCTCAATCCGCGACAACGTCACGCTCGGTAAACATAATATTGCGGATCAAGACGTTCAACGCGTACTGGAGCAATCTTTCGCGGCTGAGTTTGTCGCAAAACAAGGGTTGGATTATCAGGTATCGGATCGTTCGGGTGGCCTTTCGGTCGGTCAGGCTCAGCGTCTGGCTTTGGCCAGGGCGATGTTGCAGGACGGGCGATTCTGGTTGCTGGATGAACCGACAGCCAGTCTGGATGCCCGCAGCGAACGCCTGGTAATGAAGGGGTTGTCAGAGCAGATCCAAGACACAACCACTTTGATGGTGACCCACCAACTGGCACCATTACAGGATGTGGCACAAATTCTGGTCATGCAAGACGGTGCACTGGTTCAGCAAGGCAATTTCGATACCCTAGCCAACACCGACGGCTTGTTCCGCGAGATGTTACGTGCCAATCAGGCCCTGAATCAAACCAATAAGGGGAACTTAGATGCGTGATTTACTCCCTTATCTGAAACTGTATAAGAAACATTGGTTTGGCTTGTCACTCGGCATGCTGCTCGCGTTTCTGACTCTATTTGCTTCGATCGGCCTGCTGACGTTATCCGGTTGGTTCCTGGCGGCCGCAGCCGTTGCCGGGCTAACTATCGCGCGGGAAACCTTCAACTATATGCTGCCCGGGGCTTTTGTCCGGGGGTTTGCAATGGGCCGCACCGCCGGTCGCTGGGGTGAACGAGTTGTCAGTCACAATGCAACGTTCAAGCTGCTGACTGACCTGCGTATTTTCTTTTTTGAAAAGCTGGCACCGCTGATCCCTGGTCGGGTGTCTAACCTGCGTGATGCAGACCTGCTTAACCGTCTGGTGGCCGATGTTGATGCCATGGACCATGTCTATTTGCGCCTCGTTAGTCCGATCATCGTGGGTGTGCTCGGTATCATCGGCTTAACGGCCTTCCTATGTTGGTGGGATATGGCCCTTGGTCTGACGCTGGGTGCCATTATGATGGCTCTGCTGCTGATCTGGCCCGTAGTGTTCTACAAACTGGGGAAACGCAACGGCACAGAGCTGACACAACATAAAGCGGCTCTGCGTGTGACCACGTTAGACTGGTTGCAAGGATACAGTGAGCTAACCATCTTCGGTGCAGAGAAGCGTTATCGTGAAGCGATTGTCGACGCGCAAAACAAACTGATTGCCAATCAGTTTGTTAACGCCCACTTCTCTGGCCTGGCGCAAGGTCTGCTGCTGCTGGCCAACGGCTGGACCCTGGCGTTGGTTTTGTGGCTGGCCGCCGATGGTGTCGGCGGACAGACTCCGGATCCAAAGCTCGCCCTGATGGCGTTTGCCACCATGGCGAGCTTTGAACTGCTGATGCCGATT
Organism: Vibrio sp. V38_P2S17PM301; assembly: GCF_009904845.1. Lineage (NCBI taxonomy): Bacteria > Pseudomonadati > Pseudomonadota > Gammaproteobacteria > Vibrionales > Vibrionaceae > Vibrio > Vibrio sp. V38_P2S17PM301. Next base: position 38,486 of record NZ_WXWO01000100.1, read on the forward strand.
GCCGGCGCATTCCAGTTCCTGGGACAAACATTAACATCGGCGCGACGACTGAATGACGTTATCCTGTCGGAACCCGACGTCACTTTCCCAGAGCAGCCTGTTGAGCATCACAAGGAGTTCAACATTCAATTCAAGGATATCACTTTCCGCTACCCTGACGGGCAACTGGACGTGCTCAATCAAGTATCTCTGGATATTCCAGCACGCCATCGGGTGGCGATCGTAGGCCAGACTGGCTCTGGCAAATCAACCTTGATGCAGTTACTGACCCGATACTGGGATCCGCAGCACGGTCAGGTCGCCATTGCGGGCCAACCGCTAAGTGCATGGAGTGAAAGCCAGTTGCGCCGGGCAATGACTGTGGTCAGCCAGCGTGTGGACGTCTTGAACGGCACCGTGCGGGATAACCTGATTATGGCGGCTCCTGATGCCAGCGACGCCAAGCTAAGCGCCGCACTGGAAAAAGTCGGTCTGCAGAAACTTCTTCAGGATAACGGTTTGGATGCCTGGTTAGGTGACGGAGGACGTCAGCTTTCAGGTGGTGAAAAGCGCCGGATCGGCATCGCGCGAGCGTTGCTGCACAACGCCCCTATCCTCCTGTTGGATGAGCCGACTGAGGGTTTGGACAAACAGACGGAGCAACAAATCATGGCGTTATTTAGCGAGCACTTCGCTGAAAAAACCGTGTTGTTTATTACTCACCGTTTGGTAGATATGGACAAAATGGACGCCGTCTGTCTGATTGAGCAAGGTGAAATCGTTGAGTACGGACCACACCAAGAACTGCTCGCACAGCAAGGTCGTTACTATCAGCTCACTCAAACACTCTAGCGTAAAAAAGCCGCTCTCCCTGAGCGGCTTTTTTGTGTCTTAGTGTACCGTCCTAAATAAGGTTGACACTTTCCAACCCCATATCAGGACGGGTCATAGTTAACGTGAATACTGCGCCAGCAACACCTGTAATCTCGCCCAACTTTCAAGATCCGGTAGCCCGTCAACCTTGTCTGCTCGAAAGTGTAACTGAAATGCACGCAGCACTTGCTGTGTAACCGGATCCCAGAGACCCGTTATCGGTAATGCGTAACCGTATTCCACCAACGCGGTTTGCCATGACAACGCGTCCTCCGGCGCTGGCAAGCGCATCACTCGCGCGACTTCAAACTCGTCGGGCCAAGCTCCTACTCCATAAGTCTGATGCAAACGGCGCCACGGAAAACGCGGACCCGGATCTAGCTTCCTGCCAGGAGAAATATCACTGTGGCCAAGAATACGCTGAGGTGGAATTTGATACCGTTTGGCGAGATCCGTAATCAGCGCCGCCACGGTTTCAATTTGTCGGGTTTCGAACTCATCCCATTTCCGTTGCTCGATCGGAAGTTGTGCTTCGGCTTCAGGATACCCCAGATTGACGATTTCAATCCCTATCGAACTGGCGTTCAGTCCTGCTTGCCCACGCCACTGACTCTGCCCAGCATGCCAGGCTCTCTGGTCATCCTCGACTAACCGTAAGACTGGGCAGGGCGATGACTGGCACCCCTGCGGGATCAGATAATGGGCACTGACTCCTGAATCAGCGCGAGTCAGTATGTCGAGTGACGCCTGGTTATTCAGCGCAGTGTAATGCAGAACAATGCTGGAGATTCTAGGGCTGGAATTGGGTGAGTGGACAGGCTCCACACGATACGGCGTCACGGTACAGCCGGTAAACAACACACATAGTAAGACAAACAAACGGCGAGACAAATAACGAGAATAAACCAACATGAAAAACGACCGCAGATAAACGAATGGTGAACACGATCAATAATCTAAGCTGTCAAAGAGTGCAAATAAAAAACGCAGCCCGAGAGCTGCGTTTCTGATTAGCAATATGGCGTATTATTTTGTACGCGAACCTCGTTCACCCGTCGCTCGGTTACTTTTACGACGTGAAGGGTTATTACTGCGACCTTTTGGCGAATTGACTCGCTCTTCATGACGCTTCACCGCACGGCGGATCTTCTGGCTACGAGAGCGCTCACGTTTACGTGAAGTGTTCGCCTTATTCTCGTCCAGCAAAGTCTGTTTTTCCGGGCGAAGTTCAACCAGCTCACGCAGGTAGTTCACTTCCTTCAGATCCAGCTCCATCCAACCACCACGTGGCAGTTTCTTGTCCAGGAAAATATCGCCGTAGCGCACACGCTTCAGACGACTTACCGTACATTCCTGAGATTCCCACAGACGGCGAACTTCGCGGTTACGACCTTCATTGATCACCACGTAGAACGTGTGGTTCATACCTTCACCACCCGCGTACACCACGTCTTCGAAACGTGCCAGACCATCGTCCAGCTCGACCCCTTTCACCAGGTTACGAACTTTCTGTTCTGTCACTTCACCGAATACGCGTACCAGATACTCACGCTCCACCTGACGGCTTGGGTGCATTAATCGGTTTGCCAGCTCACCATCCGTCGTGAACAACAGCAGACCGGATGTATTAGCATCCAAACGTCCGACAGAGATCCAACGTGAACCACGAATTTTAGGCAGACGGTCAAAGACAGTGCGACGGCCTTCCGGATCGTGGCGAGTACACAACTCCCCTTCCGGTTTGTAGTAAGCCAGAACTCGACAGACGACTTCTTCCTGCGCTTTAACAGAAACTGTGTGGCCGTCAATACGTACCACAGCATTCTCGTCTTCAAGACGCTCGCCAAGTTTAGCTACCACACCATTAACACTTACTCGTCCAGCTTTGATCAACGCTTCTAATTCACGACGAGAACCGTGACCAGCTCGTGCTAAAACCTTCTGTAACTTTTCGTTCATTTATCTACCTATGTGTCGTCTTCACAGACGTCGAATAAAAACTGCGGCCGCAAAATGCGGCCGCGTATTATCGCAAAAAAACTGGCAAAAAGCACCTATTTCGTTTACTCAAACGGCGCCGGATCGCCTGAGCCAAGTCGGACCAATACTGGCTCATCTTCACTGAAATCAATCACCGTTGTCGGCTTCTCTCCAAGATAGCCGCCATTGAGAATCACGTCTACGGCATGTTCGAGTTTATCGCGGATATCTTCCGGATCCGACTCAGTGTAATCATTCCCCGGCAAGATCAGCGATGTCGACATCAAAGGTTCACCCAGCGCTTCGAGCAAATCAAGTGCAATACGGTTGTCAGGCACACGGATACCAATCGTCTTACGCTTAGCGTTCATCAGGCGACGAGGTACTTCTTTCGTCCCTTTAAAGATAAAGGTGTATGGACCCGGCGTGTTATTTTTCAGCAAACGAAATGCGGTATTGTCCACTCGAGCGTAAAGAGACAGCTCAGACAAATCACGGCATAACAGGGTAAAGTTGTGTTTTTCGTCCAGACGGCGGATTTGGCAAATGCGTTCCAGCGCTTGTTTGTTTTCCAACTGACAGCCAAGGGCGTAACCAGAATCCGTTGGGTAAACAATCACGCCGCCGTTGCGAATGATTGCTACGGCCTGACTGATCAAGCGCGCTTGCGGGTTTTCTGGGTGTACATAAAAAAACTGGCTCATTGTAATTCCTCACTTTCGAATCTTCAGACTCTCTTCGTCGAGTCCTATCGACCCAGTACATCGTGCAATCAATAGTTTAGATATAGAATAACATGGTGTAACAAAGTATGTACTGTTTCGTTGTCTCAGTGGCAAACTCGAGCGTGTAAAACTAAGCGGCCGAGCCACTGATTTTGTGGATTGAGTAACAACAAGATTGCGTCTGCAAAGATTTTTTTTTTTGGGGGGGGGGGGGAGAGCATAATGATCGGATCGGCAGGCAGAGATACTGTGCCAATCGCACCATCTGGGGAAACAGACGGTGCGAGGATTGCTCACCCTTTGAGTGTATAGAGTAACTGTTGGGTTGGTAACACGATAGCGACGATGGTCTCATCAATAATCACGGCATTCTCATTAATGATTCTCTGATATCTCTCGGCAGCATTCTGCGTGATAGGGCGCCCCTGCTTAGCCGCATCAATCAACTCAAGCCCTAACTCGGCGAGTTGCACTGCAGCCTCAGTGAGCGGCACCGTCTCGACGGAGGCAATATTCTTCGCAAAGATAGGTTTCGCCTGTTGGGCGGCCAGTTTGACGGTGTCATAATGCCTGGCCAAGGCGTCTAACGCAGCCTTATCACCCAGGGCAAACGCAGTCACTAAATCTTGCATCTCATACGCCGCCAAGCTCTCAACGGGCAATGCATCCGCAAAACGATTTAAGCGCTCATACTGATTGTACAGATCGCCTTTATTGGGCGTCGAAATCCACTTCTGCCAATGACGAGCGTAATACTGTGCCGGTTCGATGTATTTTGCAAGGGTTCGTAGCGGCGTTTCATCGCCACCATTGGCCAGACGTTTGAGCATCCTATTGGTATCTGCGTGATGACGCAGGCCAAGTGAAATTTCTGACCAGGTATCCATGACCTTCATGCGCTTGTACATGCTGCGCTCGTCGGTAAGGGTTTGGCTCGACCACAAACGCTCAGCTATCGCGTAGCTGCGCGGCCATAGACGCTGTTCGATGGTCATTGAATCCAGGTTCTCGCCCCAAATGGTCATTTCACCGCCTAAGATGAGCGATTGTTCTTTCTCGGTCAGCTCCGCCGGATAACCGCCATTGGGAGCCGGAATCACACTCCCGCTAATATCACTGCTTGCCACCAGTTGCCCAGTAGTGGGCCAGCGCACATTGCCAATCAACTGATAGCTGGTGTCTTTCAGCTTTCCGTCAGCAAACTCATAATTAAACTCGGTGTACGACATAAAATTATCGAAGTGCCCCCGGAACTTCACACCAGGAACGTATTCGATGATGTAAACCTCGTCGCGAGATTTGCCATTGTAGTCGGTAAACGCTCGATAATTGCCGTCCACCGCTTCGATGATGGTTAAATTGCCTTTGCGCGGGCCGCCTTTCGTACGCGGCTTCACCCAAACATAAGTCGCGAACTTCTCTCCAGTATGAAGCTTGTCATCGACCGTCATTCCTGTGGGCATCGGGTCATTACGATAGTGGTAGCTGGTGGGCTGTGGTTGATCTAAATAATAACCGGTCGAGAGAATGCCCTGATAACCCTCTTTAGCCGCACGACCAATGCTGTCATGGCCTTGCCAGCTTTGAATCACGATCGACGTAGGCAGATCTTTGTGCCAGATCTCATCCCAGCCGGACATCTTCTTACCGCGCTCTTCGAGCATCTGTTCAACTTTGGTGTTGAGATACGCTTGCAGACCGCGTTCACCATCAAGATTGTGGTCTTTAATAAACTGCTGAATCTTAGTGTTGTCGCGCCATTGCTGGTAATTGGGCTCGTCACCACCAATATGAACATACTCATCGGGGAACAGCTCGCTCACTTCATCAAACACACTGGCCAGCATCTTATAAAGTTCTGGATTGGTCGGATCCATTAAAGGTTCAAAAACACCCCAGCCACGTTGATGAGGATAAAACTGCTCTCCGGTGCCCGACATAAGATCCGGATACGCATGCGCTACCGCCGAAGCATGCCCGGGCAAAGAGATCTCCGGGATGACGCGAATACCAAGGTTGCGAGCGTGATTCACGACGTGGCGAATTTCATCCTTACTGTAGTACTCACCGTCCGCCGTGTCCTGCCATAATTTGGGATAACTATCTAACTGAATACGAATCGCCTGGTCATCCCAAATATGCCAATGGAAAACGTTCAACTTGGCCGAAGCCATCGCGTCCAACTGACGAAGAATCACCTCCACTTTGATGAAGTGACGAGCGGTATCATAAGAGACACCGCGCCAGGGAAAGCGTGGCTCGTCTTGAATGGATACGGCAGGCACAAAATAACCTGTCGCGTCCGTCTCGACCAATTGCAAGAAGGTTTCCAGGCCATGGAACGCCCCATACGGGCGTTCCGAGCGAATAAGGATCTGACCATTGCGCGATTCCAGTTGATAAGACTCATCACTGTCGATGTTCTGCACCTCTGTTTTAGGGGCGTGGCGAATATCAATCACTAATGTGGCGTCATTTTCAGACTTTGCTTGCCAATTCAACATCGGCACACCGGTTTGACGATACAGACGATCCATAATGCGTTTAGCATTAAATTGTACACGCGGCGAATCGTAGCCTTTGATGTAGATGCTGAACGCACTATTCAGCGGGATTTTGCCCTGCCCCAGCGCCACCTTTTTAGGATAAGGCATTAGGTTAAGGTCGGAATTAGGAGTCTTCGCCATTGTTGCCGGAATGGTAAGTAAACCTGAAATCAGTAGTGCTAATGTACCTTTGTTCATCCTTGATATCCTAGCGTTGTTATTATTATCCAGCCCAAGTCACGCCACTGCCTGAATAAGCACGACTTGGGGTTAAACCTGAGACGCGCTAAGCCACCAGCGCCACCGCTTCGCGGACCAGGTTGCCAATCTCGTCCCACTGTTCGTTTTCGATCAAGTCCGGTGCCACCACCCAGGTTCCGCCACAACAAACCACACGCTTGATCGCGAGATAATCGTTAACGTTATGTTTGCCGATCCCTCCGGTCGGCATCAGGCTGACATCGCCGTAAGGCGCAAGCAGAGACTTCACCATAGCCAGACCGCCACTGGCTTCTGCCGGAAAAAACTTAAGAAATGTCAAACCAAGCTCCAGTGCTTGCTCAACCTGACTGGGGCTGTTGACACCCGGTACGATAGGCATGTTCATATCCTGGCAGCAACGCACCGTATTCGGGTTCAAACCGGGAGCGACAATAAACTCAGCACCTGCCTCTTTCGCTTGAATAATTTGTTCTGGCGTCAAAACTGTCCCTGCGCCAATACACATTTCCGGATATGCATCGCGCATGGCTTTGATCGCTTCTACTGCGGCTTTGGTTCTAAAGGTTACTTCAGCCACTGGCAGGCCGTTTTCCACCAACACTTTTGCCAAAGGAATAGCGTGCTCGACACGGTTGATCTGGATAACAGGAATCACTTTAAATTGTGTTAATTGGTTGATCATGGTTTGGAACATAATAGGCTCTCACAAGTTATCGGATAAGGTGCGTCATGGCGTCATTAGGGATAATCGCACCGGGATATTGAATGACCGTGGCCGCCAACGCGTGGCCAAGATGTGCAGCTTGCTCACAGCTTTGTCCGGTCAGCCGCGCTGCCAAGTAACCTGCGGCAAACGAGTCACCCGCCGCACAAGTATCCACAACGTTTTCGACCTTCTCTGCCACCACATAAGTTTGCTGGATTGCATCACCTTGTCGCCAAAGCAGTTTGCATGGCTCGCAGCCCCGTTTGATCACGATTTCTTGGCAGCCCAAACGAAGGCTGCGCTGCTCTGCGCTTTCTTCCTTCCCCCAGACCAAGACATCATCGTCTTCAGTAATCAGGGCAATATCGACCAATGGCAGAATTTGGTGATACCAGTGTCTGGCTTGTTCAGCAGACCAAAGCTGCGGGCGGAAATTGTTATCGAAAATGACTTTGCCACCGGCTTGCGAAAACTGATTGAGCGCTTCTTTAAGCCTTGTTTTACTGTCGTCATCTAGAATCGCAATGCTGATGCCGCTCAAATAGACATAATTGAGATCTTGTCTGGCAATCGCCGCTTCGAGTTTGTTTAACGAAGGTGTGACAAAGTAGTTTCTCACTGCCGCGCTATCACGCCAGTACAGAAAGCTTCGTTCACCCGCCTCATCAGTCTGCACCATGTACAAGCCCGGTAATTTAGCCGGGAAGGTTTCGATCAAATCGGTCTCGATACCTTCTTGTTTCCAGTATTCAATCAACTCGCGAGACAACGTATCGTCACCCAACCCTGTCGCATAAGCCACTTGAACGGGATGCGAAGCGGTTAAACGAGAGAGGTAGAGGGCAGTATTGAGCGTATCGCCGCCGAAGCTTTTTCGGATTGGGTCACCGCTGAGTTCAATCATGCATTCACCAAAGAACGCAATCTTAGTGTAAGTCGAAGAGGTCATCGTTCACCTTGTTTGGCATGGATTCGACAAGGTGGCTCTCACGAACGAGCCACCAAATTATTCGGCTCAGGGCTGTCTATGCGTTCTGATTAGCTGCCGCAGAGCGGTTACGCAGAGACGCGTCTTCGTCTAGCACGCCATGCTCCGACAGCTCCATTTCCATCAGGGCACGTTCATCATCGAGAATGGCGCGAGCCATTTCTGGTGAGACTTGATTCGCTGGCGTCACCAAGCTGACCAGCACACCGGCACTGAGTGCGACCAGGCATGACGGGATCACAGGGTTACCCCAGTAAACAGTCAGCTCAGGACTCAACATCACTGCGACGGAAGCACCAGACGCCCCCGCCAACGTTGCCAATGCCCCTTGCCAGTTGTAGCGGCGCCAGAAGCGTCCCAGCATGCCGCACACAAACATTCCAGACATAACCGTAGAAATCATCTTGGTGATGTAGCTGATAATGTCATTCGATGTCAGTGCAAACAACAACGCACAGCCAATCACAACAACCAGAGCCAGACGCGAGTAGTTCATCATCGATTCTTTGTTCGGGACGCGTCCTGTGAACATCACATACACATCGCGCAACAAGATCGACACACCCGCAATGGCATCAGAACTGGCGCTGGACATGGTGGCCGACAGACCCGCAATCATCACGATAAGTCCGACGCCGACCGGAAGCACCGTTGCGGCAATGTATGGAAACGCAAAGTTGGCGTTGTTCAACTCAGGATCAATGGCATGGGCTGCCATACCGATAATCGCAGGAATAATAGAAAAGAACAGATACAAAACACCAGAGCCGATAAACGAACGTCGAATCGTAGCCACATCTTTGCCCGAATAAATGCGTTGGCGGAACGACGGGGTGGCTAACACACCCACGCCGATCACAACCGCCAGCGATATCGCAGGAAGCAGACCAAGCTTATCAATGGCCAAGAAACTGACCGCAGCGGGGTCCATAGCAGAATACAGGTTGTCCAGGCCACCAATATGCTGCACCGACAGTACCGCCATAAGAATAAAACCGACAAAGAGAATCACGGCTTGAATTGTGTCCGTCCAAACAACGGCCGTATAACCACCGATGACCACATAGATGGTAAATGCTGCGGCAATGATCATTTTTGCCGTACTGAGGTCGATGTCTGCAATCCAAGCCAGATACATGCCACCACCGAGGATATGTGCGCCCAGCCAACCAATACACGCGATAAAAATTAATAGCCCAACGACATTTTTGACGATACGGTTTGCGCCAACATAATACGCCAGCTCCTCACTCATGGTCATGAAGTTGAGCTTGCGCACGGGCGCAAACCACAAAGCCAGAAGCAAAATACCGATTGCGCCTCCGATGCCATAGAGTGCCCCGGCCCAACCATTGGTGTAACCAAAACCCACCGCGCCCATGCTTGAGCCGGTCCCCACCATGGTGGCGACTGTCGTTCCTAAAACGAGGAATAAGGGTAAGCCACGCCCACCAAGTAGAAAATCTTCTCCTGATTTTTGATTACGGGATACAAACCATCCCAACCAAATTAAAAATAAGACATACACACCAAAACCGGTAAGAAAAAGTGTACTGTTCATTGAACACCTCTCATATCAAAATCCATCTTCCAGAGTGATATAATTTCAGTAATATGCGTTAGATTTCATTCCGGAAATCATTTAAAGTTATGGATATACCCTCAGTAAGGTATATTACGCACTACTGCTATATGAAATTATATTTATGTAGGGGGTGTGAGTGCCAAAAACACAATAACAGTAAGATACTTCTTTCTAGCACTCTATTTTATTTAATTAAATAAAATGTGATTTCTATCTACGATCTTCTCGGTAACAAGTGACATCAACTTCAACTTTCACGTCGACCACCAGATCACATACCATGCAAATACGTGCAGGTGGGTGCTCACCAAAGAATTCTTTAAATACTTTGTTGAAAGATTGGAAATAACGTGAGTCCGTCAGTACCACTTTGACGTGCACAACATCAGCGAGCGTGTAACCCGCTTCTTCCATAATGTCGACACAGTTTTGAATCGCTAAACGAGACTGGTCAACAATGCCGCCTTCAACAACTTCGCCATCAGTCATGGGAGTTTGACCTGACACATATAAAAAACCACCCGCTTCAGTGGCACGTGCAAATGGTAGATGCTGTCCGCCAGTACCAACGCCGCCTTCTACACCATAACGTTTAATTGACATAATATTCTCCAGAAATAAATTTTCACCTATTAAATAAATTTATTAAAATCGTCATTTTCGAGTATTGTTTCTATATATAAATACTCCACTTCTATTTTCAGCGACGTGTCCTTTAGAATAAGACAGTTCACCATTTACAAATACAGATTCAATACCTTGCGCGACAGAAATTGGATTTTCAAAAGTCGCGGTATCTTGAATTGTATTTGGATTAAATAAAACCAAGTCTGCGTAAGCACCTACTTTTATTACGCCCCGATCTTTTAGTTGATAACGAGTTGCCGACATACCTGTCATCTTATAAATCGCTTCTGTAAGTGAGAACAATCGCTCTTCTCGACAGTAGTGGCCCAGAACTTTGGGAAACGTCCCCCACAGACGAGGATGTGGATGCGGATCGTTTGGTAAGCCATCCGAGCCCACCATGGTGAGTTTGTACTTGAGCACGCGCTTCACATCATTTTCATCCATACAGTGATACACCGCGCCAGCAGGTTGCAACGCTTTCGCCGCGTCCATTAACGGCAATTGCATCTCTTCGGCAATATCTTTGAGCATCTTGCCAGCATGTTCAGGCTTGCTGTCCGACCACGTTATGAAAATATCTATCTCATCCGTGACTTGTTTTAAATCCAGCGTTGAAGAGCTGGCTGAATAGGGGTAACAATCACAAGAGACATCCTGATGGCGAGACACGGTATCCATGAGATCCAACACTTCTACGGTACGTCCCCAATTCCCGGCGCCAGCGCATTTCAGATGAGAAATCACCACTGGCACTTTGGCATATTGACCGGTCTCAAAGGCTTCTTCCATTGCACTGATGATCTCTTCAAACTCGGTGCGCATGTGGGTGGTGTAAATACCGCCGTGATGACCTAAAACTTCTGCCAAACGCATGACTTCCTCAGCATTGGCTTGTTTCGCGCTGGCGTAAGCGAGACCGGAACTTAACCCCAACGCCCCTTCATCCATTGCTTGCGCCAGGGCTTGGCGCATCTGGGCAATTTCTTCATCCGTTGCCGTCCGTTGCAAATCCCCCATGACGTTATTACGTAATGTGGTGTGCCCCACCAATGCGGCCACGTTGACGGCGGGCTGAGCCAAGTGAACCGCTTTGGCGTAATCATTAAATGTCGGATACTTAAAATCTTCGCGTTTACCCAATAAGTTCATTGGATCTGGTGGATTGCCATTTAACACGGCCGGGCTTGCGCTGATACCACAATTTCCGACGATAACCGTAGTAACACCTTGACTGATTTTCGGCAGGCAATCGGAATAACGAATCACATTGGTGTCGTCGTGCGTGTGCACATCAATAAACCCCGGCGCCAATGCAAGGCCATCACCACAGATCACCGTCTTTGCGGCAACCTCACCCAACTGACCGATTTGCGCAATACGATCCTGACGAATAGCCACATCAGCGACAAATGGTGCTGCGCCCATACCGTCAAATACCTGTGCGCTTTTGATAATGGTATCGAACAACATTCTTCACTCTCTTCGTCTGTCGTTTACATGATTTCATCTTAATAATTCTTAAAACTTAAACAGTGAAGAAACACACAAAAAAAACCAATTAGTTTGATAGTTTCTAACATTACATTTAATCTAACTGAAGAGAACCATCTAATATCAACAACTTAAACTGTGTTAGAAGTAGGTGCACCATGAAAAACAATCATCAAAAGTGTGATAAAAACTATCACAAAGAGTGCGTTATTACGCCAGGGTACGGAGAAAAAGCGCAACCTGTAACTGATAATGTTGAAGGGCCATACAGTCTGATCCACGAACAAATCTCTCTGCCAGCCGCGGTGATCAAATCGTCTTCACTCCGCAACAATCTTGATTGGATGCAACGATTCGCCGAACAACACAACGTGAAGCTGTCTCCACACGGTAAAACCACCATGACACCCGCGTTTTTCCGACAACAACTGGATCACGGTGCCTGGGGCATTACGGTCGCCACACCTGCTCAGGCAGAAATCGCGGCATTGGCGGGCGCGCGCAACATCATCATGGCAAATCAATTGGTTGGCCGGGCCAATATGACCTTGATCGCCCGCTTGATCGAAGCCCATGGACCCACCTTTTACTGTTGTGTCGATTCCAGTCGTAATGTCGAAGCATTGGAACGCCTATTTTCCGAGCACCAATTGTCCCTGAATGTATTGATTGAGTTGGGTGTCGAAGGTGGCCGCTGCGGTTGTCGAAGCAAGCAAGAAGCTGTCGAATTGGCCACGCTTATCCACCAGCAGCCTCATCTGGTGTTAAAAGGCATTGAAGTTTATGAGGGCGTTATTCACAGCGAAAATGCAGAACAAGACATTCGTGACTTTCTCAACACGGCATTAAAACTCGCAGCACAACTGCACAGCGATAAGCTGATTGACGCCAAACCTATGGTCACCGGAGCGGGCTCAGCTTGGTATGATGTGGTCTCAGAATGCTTTGCCAACCTAGAAGAGTTTGACGCCATCATTCGCCCAGGATGTTACGCGATTCATGACACGGGCATCTATCTGGATGCACAAAACAAAGTCATGCAGCGAGCTGAAAACAACCAAGGTGCGGCGTGTGATTTAGGCGGTGATCTGGAATCGGCACTAGAGCTTTGGGCATACGTGATTTCTCGCCCAGAGCCCACCAAGTTGGTCGCGGGTTTTGGCAAACGCGATGTTGCCTTTGATGCCGGTTTACCAACACCTCAGCGCGCCTACCGCGATGGCGAGTCCATCTCAATTGATAGTGCAATAACCACGGCAGTGATGGATCAACACGCGTTCATCGAAGTGGACGAAAGCAGCGAACTGCAAGTGGGTGATATGATCGCTTTCTCCACCTCTCACCCATGCTTAACCTTTGATAAGTGGCGAGCGGTCGCCGTGTGTGATGATGAGTACCAGGTCACTCATTGGGTGAAAACCCGCTTCTGATGATGAGCTTAGTGAGGCTTTTCGTTATACTTCATGCCAAACCAATGGAGGCGGCAAAATAGCCTCCATGTTAAAATAGGAACACAGCTTGAGTTTAGACATCGATATTATTTCTCAAATCACTGAACGTTTTAGTGCGCTGCGCGAGGCCGAAAAAAAGGTCGCGAAATTGATCATGGACGATATCCAAACCGCTGCGAATGCCAGCATTACCCAATTGGCAGAAAGCGCGGAGGTGAGCGAAGCAACGATCACCCGATTTGCCAAAGCCATTGGCTGTAAAAATGTGCGTGATATGAAGATCAAACTGGCGCAGACGTTAACGGTTGGTCAGCGTTTTATCCTTGAGCCACCCGATCAAAGTGGTTATCAAGGCATCTATGAATCGATCAAACAAACGCTCGACATTAACCGTAGCCTGATTATTGAAGAAGATATCGACACTGCCGTGAACTGGCTTCACAACGCAAGACAGGTGATCACAGTAGGCATGGGAGGCGGCTCAACAATTGCTGCTCAAGAGATGCAGCATCGCCTGTTCCGTTTAGGATACCCCGTAGTGGCCTACAATGACGGCCTGCTCTCGCGGATGATTGCCGCCACAGCAGATGCGAACGATGTGTTGGTGATGATGTCGGCAACCGGTTATACACCCGCCATCGTAGAAACCGCACAGCTGGCAAAACAATACGGCGTGAAAGTCATCGTTATCACGCCCAGAAATACGCCGCTCACTGAGCATGCAGATTTGATGTTACCGATTGAACATCAAGAGACAGATTTCATTTATAAACCCTCTGCCTCTCGTTATGCGATGTTAGCTTTAGTTGATGTGCTTTCAATGGCGTTGGCGGTCAATCACAAACGACGTTCGAGAGACAAATTACGTCGACTCAAAGTCGCGCTAGACTCCTACCGTGGTGGTTTAGAAAGACAGCCGCTGGGTGATTAACATACCAAATTTTTGAAGCCACAAGCGATTATGCTGTTTGACGCGTCAGGTTCCAGTCTTTCCAGACGGGGTCAACGCCGGAGGGTAACCAAAGGTTTCGGCCAAGCTCCATCCAAGGCGAGGGATAATGAAAATCGCTGCCTTGTGAAGCCAACAAGTTGTGTTGCATGGCATAGTCAGCCAAGTTTCGTCGCTCTTGCTGAGCTTGTTGCGGCTGAGCTACCTCCATCGCGTCCCCTTCGGCGTCAACGAATGCCGCGAGCAGGCGCTTAATCCATTTGGCGGTCAAATCATACCGCCCCGGATGCGCCAATACCGCCTGACCACCCGCCGCATGAATCGCGGCCACGGCTTCGGCCATAGAGCACCAGTTCGGCGGCACATAACCCGGATTGTTGCGGGTAAGGTACTTTTTAAACACTTGCTGCATGGTTTTTGCGTAACCATTTTCCACCAGCCAGGCAGCAAAGTGCGCGCGAGTGATCGGAGCATCACCGGCAATCTGCTGAACTTCCTCCAGCACTCCATCGCGTGTCGCTTTACTCAACCGACTGGCGATCAGCTCTGCGCGCCCCTGACGATGTTGCTTTTGCTGCTCAATGAGCGCCGTCAGTGCTGGCGATTTCGGGTCGATGTTTAACCCAACGATATGAATATCTTTGTTCTGCCATACAGTGGAAATCTCAATGCCGTTCACCAGTTGAATGGGCAGTTGCTCACTTTCAATGTAGTGTCTGGCCGGTGCCAGACCATCAATCGTATCGTGATCTGTGATGGCCAACACGTCAATGTCAAAGCCCAATGCTCTGTCAATCAAAGCTTGTGGTGTCAGTCGTCCATCCGATGCAGTCGTATGGCTGTGTAAATCTATTCTCATATTTCTGTTTTTTCGCTTTTTCGGGCTTGACTTTTTTCTCTCGCACTAGTTAACTAGTACATAAATACAAACACCCTGATGTGGAGCCTCCATGTTACAAGAATTTAACCAGAACCAGAACGACAAAGTGTCGGTTGATGCTCAAGCATCCGCTGAGCTGAACTGGTGGCGCACCTGGACAAGTTCTTGGTGGGCTAACGTGTACTTTTAATTCAGTCGAATATTGTCACTAAGCCCGCGCCAAAGCGGGCTTTTTTATTTTGTCGTATTGCTCATCACCCATTGTTTATTTCACCACCGAAAACAAGAAAAGCAGATTGGGTCACGCCACGCATTGTGCGAGTATGTACGACAGGAAGATACAAAATGATGAGGGATGTCTTGTGAACAAGGCCATAGAAATCAAAAAACTGGGTAACATTGAAGTCATTTATACTGCTGTACCTTATGCGCAGGATCCAACCCGTTTGTTTCACACTCTGTGTGAAAATAAAACCGACAGCCTGTTGCTCGAATCCGCAGAAATTGACTCCAAACAAAACCTCAAAAGTTTGCTACTGGTGGATTCTGCGGTCCGCATCGTTTGTCGCGGCCATCAGGTGTCCCTGACCGCGCTCACAGGCAATGGCCGTAACTTGCTGGCTCACTTAACTCACAATGTCCGCGATGATGTCGCCGTTCATTTCAATGGGCATGCGTTAACCCTGACGTTTGAGGCGCCCTGTGACACACTGGACGAAGATTCACGTCTGCGTGAAGCCTCTTCTTTTGATGCGCTGCGTCTGATCCAGCACAGTTTTGATCTGACGGATCATGATAAACATGCCCTGTTTCTGGCCGGTTTGTTTGCCTACGATATGGTGGCAAACTTTGAACCTCTGGGTCAGGCAGAGAGCAATAACCAGTGTCCGGACTATGTCTTTTACGTCGCAGAGACCTTGCTGGTGGTTGATCACCAGAGCGAAAACTGTCAGTTGCAAGCGACACTCTTCAACGGCAATCACGCAGAAAAAGACCGCTTGGACGCCCGGATAGCGGATATCAGCGCGCAGTGCGTATCTCCAAAGACGTTACCTCAAGCTCAAAAACTGGCTCGGGTCGACGTAGATGCCAGCGTCTCAGACACCGATTTCTGCCAGATTGTGCGCGATCTGAAAGAATACGTTGTTAAAGGTGATATCTTCCAGGTGGTGCCATCACGCCGCTTTACATTGCCTTGTCCCTCGCCATTGGCAGCCTACAAAGCGCTCAAAGAGAGCAATCCTAGCCCTTACATGTTTTACATGCAGGACGAGCTGTTTACCTTGTTCGGTGCCTCACCAGAGAGTGCTCTGAAGTACGAAACAGAAACCAATCAAGTAGAAATATACCCTATCGCCGGGACCCGTCGGCGTGGCAAACGGGCGAACGGTGAGATTGATTTCGACCTAGACAGCCGTATTGAACTCGAACTGCGCAGCGACAAAAAAGAAAACGCAGAGCACATGATGTTGGTCGATCTCGCACGGAACGACGTGGCGCGCATTGCCACTGCAGGTACGCGTCACGTGGCCGATTTACTCAAGGTCGATCGCTACAGTCATGTGATGCACTTGGTGTCGCGTGTGGTGGGCCAGTTGCGTGATGATCTTGATGCGTTACACGCTTATCAGGCCTGTATGAACATGGGGACGCTCACCGGCGCTCCGAAGATCCGTGCCATGCAGTTAATTCGTGACGTAGAAGGCGCCCGACGCGGCAGTTACGGCGGTGCGGTCGGCTATCTGACCGGAGAAGGCACACTGGATACCTGTATCGTGATTCGTTCTGCATACGTTGAAAATAGCGTAGCTCAGGTACAGGCTGGTGCAGGCGTGGTCTTCGACTCCGATCCTCAGGCAGAAGCCGACGAAACACGTGGCAAAGCACAAGCCGTCATCTCTGCAATTCAGACTGCGCACCAGGCATAAGGAGTCTTCCCATGGCGAACATTGTATTTATCGACAACTTTGACTCATTTACTTACAACCTGGTTGACCAGTTCCGCTCTCTGGGTCATCAGGTCACGATCTACCGCAATCACATTGATGCAGCCGCTATCGATGCTGCTGTCCGTCAGTTGGATAACCCCGTTGTACTGTTGTCACCGGGCCCTGGCGCACCTTCCGAAGCCGGTTGCATGCCCGCTTTGATCCAGCGTTTAAAAGGTCACGTGCCGATGATCGGCATCTGCCTGGGTCACCAAGCCATTGTTGAGGCCTATGGCGGAACCGTGGCTGGTGCGGGCGAAATCATTCACGGCAAAATATCGATGATGGAACATGAACAGCACGCCACTTATCAGGGGCTGCCCTCACCTCTGGCGATCGCCCGTTACCATTCCTTAGTGGCGACTCAGGTGCCAAACAGCCTGACGGTCACCGCGGAAGTCGATGGCCTGGTGATGTCCGTGGTTCACGAAGAGGACAAAGTCTGCGGCTTTCAGTTTCACCCGGAATCCATCATGACAACCTATGGTGCAACCCTGCTGGCCAATGCGATTGAATGGGCTCAGGAACAGCAACAATAAGAATAAGATTTAGGGAGAAAAATTATGCAGCACATCATCAACAAATTATACGAACAAACGTCCCTTTCCCAACAGGAAAGTCAGGAACTGTTTGACGTCATCATTCGTGGCGAACTGGACCCGATTTTAATGGCGTCGGCGCTGACAGCACTGAAGATCAAAGGTGAAACACCCGATGAAATCGCTGGCGCCGCCAAAGCGTTACTGGCAAACGCTAACCCGTTTCCACGCCCGGACTATGACTTTGCGGATATTGTCGGCACCGGAGGCGATGGTCATAATACCATCAACATTTCAACCACGGCCGCGTTCGTAGCCGCCGCATGTGGCCTGAAAATTGCCAAACACGGAAACCGCAGTGTGTCCAGTAAGTCCGGGTCATCTGATCTGCTCGATTCGTTTGGCATCAATCTGGCGATGAGCGCAGACGATACCCGTGCTGCTATCGATGATTTGGGCGTCGCGTTTTTATTTGCGCCGCAATATCACCAAGGCGTCCGTCACGCAATGCCGGTACGTCAGACCATGAAAACTCGTACCATTTTCAACATCCTAGGGCCATTAATTAACCCGGCTAAACCCAATATCGAACTGATGGGAGTCTATAGCAAAGAATTAGTACGCCCAATCGCAGAAACCATGCTACAAATGGGGATGAAGCGTGCCGCTGTCGTTCATGGTAGTGGCTTGGATGAAGTGGCTATTCATGGTGATACCACGGTTGCTGAGATCAAAGACGGTCAGATTCACGAATACACCCTGACCCCAGAAGATTTCGGCCTGACACGTCATCCGCTCGACGCGATAAAAGGCGGCGACCCACAAGAAAACCGAGCCATCATCACCCGCATTCTTACCGGGGAAGGCACTGACGCCCAGCTCGGCGCCGTCGCTGTTAACGTGGCCCTGTTAATGCGCCTGTTCGGTCATGAAGATCTGAAAGCCAATGCGCAAACAGCGATTAATGCCATGAATTCAGGAAAAGCTTACCAGTTGGTACAACAACTGGCACAACGAGGTTAGGACATGAGTCAGTTATCGGAACATATTTCGCTACAGGAAACCCAGATGGCCAAGGTGCTGGCGAAAATTGTCACGGACAAATACACCTGGGTGGAAGCGCGTAAGCAGATTCAGCCCCTCAGTAGCTTTAAAGATGACTTAGTGCCTTCCGATCGCGATTTTTACGCCGCACTCAGTACTGGGAAAACCGCGTTTATTCTGGAGTGTAAAAAAGCGTCGCCATCAAAGGGACTCATCCGAGATCACTTCGATCTGGACTACATTGCTTCGGTTTACAATCGGCACGCCAACGCCATTTCGGTGCTGACGGACGAAAAATATTTTCAGGGTAACTTTGAGTTTCTTCCTCAGGTTCGCCGTATCGCCAAACAACCGGTGCTGTGCAAAGACTTTATGGTCGATACCTATCAGGTCTATTTGGCTCGTCACTATCAGGCGGACGCGATCTTACTGATGCTGTCGGTACTAAACGACGATCAGTATCGTGAACTGGCTGACGTCGCTCACGCGCTGGGCATGGGAATTTTGACGGAAGTCAGCAACGAAGACGAGCTTGCTCGTGCAGTCGCTCTGGATGCCAAAGTGATAGGTATCAACAACCGTAACCTACGGGACCTGTCAACTGACCTTAATCGCACCAAGCAGTTGGCCCCACAAATACGTCAATTGGCGCCCGATGCGATCGTCATTTCTGAGTCCGGCATATACACCCACCAGCAAGTGCGTGATTTGTCCTGTGATGCGGATGGCTTCTTGATTGGTAGCTCACTGATGGCAGAAGACAATCTGGAACTAGCCGTACGTCGGGTGACGCTGGGCGAGAATAAAGTGTGTGGCCTGACCCAACCAGATGACGCTGCCAAAGCTTATCAGGCTGGGGCTGTCTACGGTGGTTTGATTTTCGTTAATGCTTCAAAACGAGCCGTCAGTCAGGAAACCGCCCGCCTCACCATGAGCGGTGCCCCGCTGCAGTACGTTGGCGTGTTTCAGAACCACGACAACGACACTATCTACTCACTGGCGACCGAACTCGGTTTAAGTGCGGTGCAATTGCACGGTGAAGAATCTCAGCAGCAAGTTGATGCACTGCGCGCCCGCTTGCCAGCCAAGATTGAAATCTGGAAGGCTTACGGAGTCACTGACGCGATGCCAACGCTGCTGGACACCAACGTTGATCGTCACCTACTGGATGCCAAAGTCGGCAGTCAATCCGGAGGAACGGGTCAGGCTTTTGACTGGAGTCTTCTTACAGATACGCGCCAAATCATGCTGGCCGGCGGTCTCAATGCCGATAACGCCAGACAGGCCGCCCAATTGGGTTGCTTGGGGCTGGATCTCAACTCTGGCGTAGAAAACGCCCCTGGAAAAAAAGATTTGATAAAGCTGCAACAAGCATTTGCAGCAATCCGAGATTACTAATATTACAGGCACGGCCCGCCGTGCCAGATAAGTGAAGGAATAGGAATTATGGCAAAACTTGATGCCTACTTTGGCGAATACGGCGGTCAGTACGTCCCGCAGATTCTGGTCCCGGCTTTAGAACAATTGGAACAGGCGTTTATCGACGCCCAGGATGATCCAGAGTTTCGCAGTGAGTTCATGACTTTGCTGCAAGAATACGCAGGCCGTCCGACGGCGTTGACCCTCACACGCAATCTGACCAAAGGCACCAAAACCAAACTGTATCTGAAACGCGAGGATCTACTTCACGGTGGTGCTCACAAGACCAACCAGGTGCTGGGTCAGGCGCTGCTGGCCAAGCGCATGGGCAAAAACGAAATCATTGCGGAAACGGGCGCTGGTCAACATGGCGTCGCAACAGCGTTAGCTTGTGCCCTGCTGGGACTGAAATGTCGTGTCTATATGGGTGCCAAAGACGTTGAGCGTCAAAGTCCGAACGTGTTTCGTATGAAGCTGATGGGCGCAGAAGTTATACCGGTCCATTCGGGGTCCGCAACCCTCAAAGACGCCTGTAACGAAGCGCTACGTGACTGGTCAGCCAGCTATGAAGAAGCGCATTATCTGCTGGGTACGGCAGCAGGCCCTCACCCATTTCCGACCATCGTACGTGAGTTCCAACGCATGATTGGCGAAGAGACCAAAAACCAGCTCCTGGCGCGTGAAGGCCGTTTACCCGATGCGGTGATCGCCTGTGTGGGCGGTGGTTCCAACGCCATTGGAATGTTCGCTGATTTTATTGAAGAAGAGTCGGTACGCTTAATCGGGGTCGAGCCTGCTGGTAAAGGGATTGACACTGACCAACACGGCGCACCTTTGAAGCACGGCAAAACCGGTATCTTTTTTGGTATGAAAGCACCACTGATGCAGGATTCAAATGGTCAGGTTGAGGAGTCTTACTCCGTCTCTGCCGGTCTGGACTTTCCGTCTGTTGGCCCACAGCATGCCTACCTCAATGCGATCGGTCGTGCCGAATACGACAATATTACTGATGATGAAGCCTTGGAAGCCTTCCAGCTATTGGCTCGCAACGAAGGGATCATCCCGGCTCTGGAATCCTCGCACGCGCTGGCCCATGCCTTGAAAATGGCGCAGGCCGAACCTGAAAAAGAGCAATTGCTGGTGGTTAACCTGTCTGGCCGGGGTGACAAAGACATCTTCACCGTACACGATATTCTGCAAGAGAAAGGAGCACTTTAATGGATCGTTACCAAGCTATGTTTGAGCGCCTGAACAGCCACAACCAAGGCGCATTTGTTCCTTTCGTTACTGTCGGCGACCCAGACGCTGAGTTGTCATTACAGATCATGGAAACTCTTGTGGAATCAGGCGCCGATGCGCTGGAACTGGGTATCCCGTTCTCAGATCCATTGGCTGATGGCCCAACCATTCAGGGCGCTAACATCCGCGCACTGGATTCAGGCGCCACGCCAGACATCTGCTTCGATCTGATTGGCCAAATCCGCGCCAAGTATCCACAATTGCCGATTGGCTTACTGATGTACGCAAACCTAGTTTATTCGCGTGGTATCGACCATTTTTACGCGCGCTGTGCTCAAGCCGGGATTGATTCTGTACTGATTGCTGATGTGCCGACCAATGAGAGCGCTGACTTTGTTACTGCGGCCAAAAAGCACGGAGTGCATCCGATTTTTATTGCCCCGCCAACAGCCAGTGACGACACATTACAATCAGTCGCCCAACTTGGTAGTGGGTACACATACCTGCTCTCCAGGGCTGGTGTCACGGGTGCCGAAACCAAAGCCAATATGCCGGTTGGCGATATGCTGCAACGTCTGAATCAATATGATGCGCCACCTGCCCTGCTCGGATTTGGGATTTCAGAACCACAGCAAGTCAGACAAGCTCTGGAAGCCGGTGCCGCGGGCGCCATTTCAGGGTCTGCAGTGGTAAAAATCATTGAAACACATGTGACGCAGCCGGAAACCATGTTAGAACGTCTGGCGACATTCGTCTCTTCCATGAAGGCTGCAACACAAAAGTAACACATTAAGCTTGTGCCACGTATGAGATCGGTTTCCTAAACGTTATTGGAAATCGATCTTTTTGTTAACACACCTCCTGAGTTTTCTCCTCATCTCTGGCCTTAACAAAAAACCAATCCAACCCGCAAAACACATTCACAACATCAATAGCAAACGTTTGCTTTTGATGTTTTTTGCTGCCCTACATCAATAAAAATAGAAATAATTGGCTCAACCAGTGGGTGGGCATATTGATAATTGTGAAAGATACGTGTAAAAAGCGATCCGAAATATTTATCTACTGAACAAATATCAATCAGTCGGTAATTCTGGGATATTAATTGTATTTAGCACAGAGGTTATGGAAGTGTTAAAAGAAAAGAGTTTACTAAACAACATTGGTGTTCAGGTTGTGATCGCCATGATCGTCGGCACAGCCGTTGGTGCCACAATGGGTCATGATGCATCCATGTTTGCACCACTTGGCGCCATCTTTATCAACCTGATCAAAATGCTAGTGATTCCATTGGTGGCCGTTGCCCTGATCTCCGGCGCAGCTGGTCTGGGGAACAGCCAATCAGCAGGAAAAGTTGGCTTTGTCACACTGGGCTATTTTGGCCTTACATCCGCTCTGGCCGTCGCACTGGCGCTGATCATGGGTGAAGTCTTTAAGCCAGGAATGGGCATCGACGTGTCTGGTGTCGAGGGCATGTTCTCATCCGAGTATGCTTCAAAAGGCGAACTACCTTCTTTCTGGGCAACCATTACCGGTATGATCCCAACCAATGTTTTCCAATCCCTGAATGACGCTAATATTCTGCAGATCCTGGTGTTCTGCATGTTCTTCGGTATTGCGATCTCAAAACAAGCGAAAGAGCGTCGTGAACCCATCATCAACGGCGTGAACTGCATCGTTGATGCGATGGTCTGGATGATCAACAAAGTCATGGTCATTGCTCCAATCGGCGTATTTGGTTTGATGGCGGAAGCCGTGGGTACGTTCGGTTTCGGCGCTTTGATGGTGGTCTTCAAACTGTTTGTCGTATACGTGGCCGCTATCCTGATTTTCGGTTTTGTGGCTTACCCTCTGATGGTGCATCTGTTTACTAAGACTTCAGCCAAGAAATTCCTGGTAGCAATGAAAAAGCCTCAGGCCGTGGCACTATCGACGGCTTCGTCAATGGCAACACTACCGGTTACCATGAACACTTGTGAGAACGAACTCGGCGTTAGAAACTCAACCGCTTCGTTTGTATTGCCTCTGGGCGCGACCATCAATATGTCAGGTAACGCGATTTACTACGGCCTGGTTGCGATTTTCTTTGCTCAGTTGTTCAATATCGATCTCGGCATGGGCGCCTACATTGCGATCATCGTGACCTCGACACTGGGTGCCGTCGGTCAAGCGGGCGTACCAGGTCCTTCGTTCCTGGTGGTTGCGGTATTGCTGGCTGCCGGTATTCCAATCGAAGGCTTACCTCTGCTGTTCGCTCTTGACCGTATTTTCGACATGATTCGTACCGCATTGAACATCACCGGTGACGCCGCATGTGCCGTGATTGTGGATGCGCTGATCGAAGAAGAGCAACAATCTGAGATGCAAAAACAACAAGCTTAATCGTTAATTTGTATCGAAAAATACGAAAAGCCACCTGAAAAGGTGGCTTTTTTTGTGGTTTAGTGACGTATTTTACATAAACCGGAAATCATATGCAGCAATATTGGCATACAACCAGTTTGTTAAGCTAGATTGGTTTTAACAACGATTATTATTAACAACGTCAGTAAATTAAATTATGAATCTGGAATCACAACTAAAGGATCTAGTGTGTTCAGAATCACGTGTTGACATGTCCATCAGCCAACTGTTTGATTTTGTTCTTCACTTTACGCACTCATCCGCAAACTCATCGTTCATGCCTTTACTGGCAGAACGCCATAAGCAACGTATTCTCCAAACCTTTCCTCATTTATCCGACTCAAATCTGGCTACGATTTTCAGCCACTCGAGTGACATCGATCATGAGTCACTCTCCCTGACTGAACTTTCCGAAACAGAACGATCTATAGAGCGTCTGGCGCTCACACACTTTCAGCACTGGCTTGAATTCTGGTGTGAATTGGAAATTTATCAGATCAAAGCGCGTTACAAAGATGCATCCGTGGTGTATTTGAACAATCAGAAAGTGTCTTATAACGATGAGGATTATCATTGTGAGCTGATCGCCAACATTGCCGAGTGTGAACAACGTTATATGACGTTGCATTTTGAAACACCGATGCAATTGTCCGATGCCGTTGCCCTGATCAATCTGGAATTGTTTGTTCGCGGCGAGTCCTGGTTTGAAATGCTCAGTTGCCTGGATTTATCGCGCCAGGGTCAGCATCTAGTGATCACACAAAAAGCAGAACCCGGCTTGCCACCGCTGTTGGTGTGTACCGGGTTGATTCAGGACTGGCAAGTGCGTCATCACTGGCTGAGTTATGATAAGCCGTTTCAGAGCAAACCCTGGAATATGTGTTGGTCACCTTATGCAAATGAATGCTTTAAAACTGACGAATTGGTGGTACAGTTACCCACTGTAACATGTGAGACTGCTTCGGAGTTTGACCAAATGTTTGCGCGCTCGCTTGTCAAGCCAGAGCGTATTTGCGAGTTTCTCCGCCTGACCGTCAGTGGCACAAGCCAGCAAAAGCTTTACTATCTGTATCTGGGGCAAAAACTGTCGGCGCAGCGGTTATGTGAACACGGTTATGCGATTGCGCTCACCATTATTGAACAACCGTTTATTCTGGATTATTACAGAGTGATTGACGAAGCCGCTTATACCACCTTGTGTTACTGCGATATTAACCATGATGGTGTTATCACCTACCGGGGATTCTGGAACGTAAAGAACATGCATGCTGAAATGAAAAAGCTCGATTTCCGCAGCTATAAAAAACTGGTTAAGCAGTCTCGTTTACAGCAAGCCCGCGAAGGATTGGCTGATGCTTGATATTCTGCCGTTTGTCTCGATGCTCAACCCAAAATCAGTGACCCTGCTCACTGTCATCGCTATCATTCTGGTGTGGTTAGGCTATTACTGCCTCAAACTCAAACAAAAAGGGGTGGCTGTCTTTGGCAGCTACCATCTGCCTTACATCGCGTATTCGGTCTGCATCGTTTTCTGGATTCTGAGCAACTGTTACTTCCACACCGATCTCTTGGTGACCTCCGGTAAAACCATGGGAATCTACATGGCCAGGTTTGCCAATCTGGCGTCGTACTTTGCGTTCGCATTTGCTTTTTACTTTACCTGCAGCCTGACAGCGATGCAGCAAAAGCGGCCTATCTACACCTGGCAGAAGCTGGTGTTCTTCGGTTTTTCTGGCTACTCCCTCTATATCAATGTCTTCACCGATCTCACGGTTCAGGATATTACTGTGTATGCACCCAGCCAGTTTGCACTCGCTTTTGGCCCGCAAACCTCGCTGTTTTTCACTGTTGTGTTCGCTTTGGTGGTACTCACTCTGGTCAATCTGCTCACCATGCGTGGGGACGGATCACGTCTGCGGCTGACTCGCCGCAACTACATGATTGCCGGCATCCTGATTTTTATGTTCTCAACGGCCGCCATCCATATGGGCGTGACGTATTTCTTCGACGACTTCTCGCTTACCTGGCTGCCACCGGCATTATCAATCAGCGAAATGCTGTTCGTCGGTTACGCGCTGATCACCTCACGTTTTTACAGCAGTAAATACCTGTTCTTTCTGGCACTGACCACCACGGTAACCAGTGTCTTGTACCTGTTGCCACTGTCTGTCGCACTCGACTACAGTTTTTACCAATTTGAACTGATCGTGCTGTACACCGCCATTCTGGGGCTCACTTGGCAACGGGTGTTCAACAGCGTGAAAAAATACACCAGCCTGATGGTGTACAACTCCCCTTTGCCGCCAACGGAACAGATTTACTCTCTGGTAGAAGAGTTTCAGTCTTCGCCCTCTCAGGCCATTCAGAAACTGGCCAAACTGCTTAACGTGCCAAGCAGCAAAATGCAACTGGTTAAAAGCTCGCCAGATGCGGAGCTGTATACCGATTACTTGTCTGAAAATCATGAAGCGCTGGTCTTCGAAGAGATTGAAGACAAACTGGATAATGCCATGAGTCAGGACGCCCTCGCCGCGTTGCACCATAAAATGAGTCAGAACGACGCTGCCATCGTCATGCCATTGTTCGACAGCGGGCACATGATTTCGCATCTGCTGATTTCAACGCACAAACAAGACGGGCGTTTGTTTTCAAACGAAGAAGTGGTCGCGTTGGAGAAGGTGCTCAAACAAGTGCAGGGGTACATCAACTCGGATCGACGCATCCGGCAATCTCAGGCACTGGCCAATTCGATTGCTCACGAGATGCGCAACCCGCTTACCCAACTACAGTTGCACCTGGAAACACTGCAGATCCAGGCGCAGACGCACGCCGAACCTGATGTGCTGATTGGCGAAATCGAAAAAGGCAAAGCCGCGATCCGTCGGGGCAAGCAGTTGATCGACATTATTCTGCGCGAAGTCAGCAACTCGTCGCTCGATCAAGAACCAATGATGATATCATCGATCAAACGCCTCCTGTTGCAGGCCATGAACCAATACGGCTTTGAAAGCGATCAAATTAAAAACCGGGTACAGCTTAACGTCGACAAAGACTTCTCCGTTCGGGTGAACGACACCTTGTTTAACTTTGTGGTGTTTAACCTGTTGCGCAATGCGATCTACTATTTTGATTCCTACCCTGAGAGTCAAATCGAAATTTCGACCCGCGCTAGCTTCCATGAAAATCTGGTCATTTTCCGCGATACTGGCCCCGGCATTCCGGAAGACATCCGGACACAAATTTTTGACGACTTTTTCAGTCACAATAAGAGCGGTGGCAGCGGGCTTGGGCTTGGCTATTGTCAGCGCGTGATGAGTTCGTTCGGCGGCAGTATTCAATGTCATTCAAAGTATGGTCAATACACGGAATTTCATCTTATTTTCCCGACGCTTTCCGTCGAAGGCCCCACTTACGACGAGCCACTGACCACAAAAACGGTCGCGCCAAGCATGTCATCCATCGCCCAGTCGCTCCACATGAACAGCGTCACGCAGAACGTCCCTCAGGCTGACAAAACCATTCTGGTCGTGGACGACAAAGAAGTGCAGCGTGCTCTGGTGAAGCTTTATCTGGAACAACTCGGGTTCGATGTGATTCAGGCCAACAATGGCAAAATTGCGGTTGATATTTTCCAAAATAACCCCATCGACCTGGTGATCATGGACATTCAAATGCCGGTGATGAACGGCTTTGAAGCTGCCACCAAGATCAAACAGTTAAGTCCCACCACCCCAGTGATCGCCTTGTCTGGTGAGTCCGGAAACCGGGAGTTAGAACTGATTAACAGCTTAATGGATGGGCGACTGAGCAAACCGACCAATAAAGCGGATCTGGCCGCGATTCTCAATCAATCCCTGTTCGCCAATCGCTCACCTGTCGCTTAAAACGCTCAATGCCAGCGAAAAGCTGGCATCTTATATGCTTTATTTCGTAGGAACTGACCGCGTGCATTTTTTGCCGCCCATGCGAAAGGAGCATCACCATGGAACTGGATCGCACCACGTATTATGACCTGATTCACCACGGCGTAACGTCCCTGCTAGCGGAACGCTTTGGCCACCACACTGACGTGGATTATCACCACTACCTCAGCCTCACTACAGGCAAATCCTGCTGTTTTGCGATGAGTGATGAGGAACTGCGAAGCGTTGTCGATGAGCTGAAAAACGAAGGCTATCTGGAAGATATCAAGCGTCCGTTAGGACTAAATTCGTCGTCAGCCTGTCAATAATTTGTTTCGTTTTGTCTCTAACGGTTTTGCTGCCGGTAAGTTTTGGTTAGACTGGGGGCAATTCATCATTAGGAACGTATTGAAGTAATGAAGCAACTGATTGATTTTATTCCACTGATTATCTTTTTTGTACTGTACAAGATGCAAGATATTTATGTGGCAACCGGCGCTCTGATTGTCGCCACAGCCGTACAAATCGTTGTAACCTATCTGCTGTACAAGAAAGTTGAGAAAATGCAGTTGATCACGTTTGCTCTGGTCGCCATTTTTGGCTCCATGACCATACTGCTTCACGATGACAACTTCATTAAATGGAAAGTGACGATTGTCTACGTGGTGTTTGCATTGGGTCTGAGCATCAGCCACCTGATCGGCAAATCCGCCATTAAGAGTATGCTTGGCAAAGAAATTACCTTACCAGATAGCGTTTGGAGCCGTATCAACTGGGCTTGGGTTAGCTTTTTCAGCTTCTGCGCAGCGCTCAACATCTATGTTGCCTACGAATTGCCACTGGATGTGTGGGTCAATTTCAAAGTGTTTGGCTTACTGGCAGCCACGCTGGTATTTACCCTGTTTACCGGCGTGTATATCTATAAGCACCTGCCAAAAGATCAACAGAAACAGTGATGCACTGGTCGGTGATGAATTCTCCGGCTCTTTTGATATAATCCTCGATTATTTTTCAGCGGCCCTTTTGGCCGCTGTTTTGTTTAATTGGATGTCAAAATGAGTCAGGAAATTCACTCTCCAAGAGGCCAACTACTACTACGCACTTTAGCGATGCCCGCTGATACCAACGCAAATGGCGATATCTTTGGTGGCTGGATCATGTCCCAACTGGATCTCGCGGGTGGCATTTTAGCCAAAGAAATCTCCAGCGGGCGCATTGTCACAGTGTCTGTATCGGACATTACGTTCAAAAAGCCCGTACGCGTGGGTGATGTGGTGTGCTGCTATGGCGAATGTACCAAAATTGGCCGCACTTCCATGTCGATTAATCTGCAAGTTTGGGTCAAACCCGTCAAAGAACACGGCGTCGGCGAGCGCTTTATGGTGTGTGATGCGACGTTCAATTATGTCGCCATCGATACTGAAGGGCGCCCTCGCCCGATTCAGAACGCGAACTAGTCTCACTATTTGCACCCCAATGGTGGAAAATCCTCTGAGTTAGAGTAAATTAGAGAGACTTACACCTTATAAGGACATCTAATATGTGGTACGTGATTTTTGCACAAGATATTGAGAGCTCATTGGACAAACGAATGAGTGTTCGTCCTCAGCATCTTGAGCGATTACAAGCACTTCAGGATGAAGGTCGCCTCCTCACCGCTGGGCCTATGCCGGCGATCGATTCCGATAACCCCGGTGAAGCCGGTTTTACCGGTTCCACTGTGATCGCAGAATTTGATTCGCTGACTGACGCTCAGTCCTGGGCCGAAGCAGACCCTTATGTCGAAGCCGGTGTCTATGCTAATGTCATCGTAAAACCATTTAAAAAAGTATTCTAAAATGAAAAATTATATTGTAGCCGCGTTGGCTGGCTTGGTTTTAATGGGCTGCTCGTCCAGTTCCAAAGAGCAACGTCAACTGGAGCTGATCGCCAGTAATCGTGCCAACCTGATCATGGCCGAGTTGCCGATTGAGCGTGGTCCGCTGACCATCATGCGTGCCAGCGCCAAAAAGACCACCATCGAAATCATGATGATTTACAACCAGGACGCGCCGGGTGCGAAGCCAATTAAACAGGTTCTGGCACACAGCATGAACAGCTACTGCACCAACGACAGCGTAGCCGCCAACCTTGAACTTGGTATCGATTACCGCATTAAGATGCGCAGTAGCCGTGGCCAATTGATGGTCGATCAGATGGTTAATCGTGATACGTGTAACGCACTGAATAGATAGTAAAAATGCCGCTTTTAAGCGGCATTTTTTATGACTGTATTCAGGCATTTTCAGCCCATTCGCTACGCAGCACTTTCGCTGCCGAGACTAAGTTCGCCAAGGCGGCTTCTGTCTCGCTCCAATTACGCGTCTTCAGACCACAATCCGGGTTAACCCACAAACGTTCGGCCGGAATTTTCTCAGCTGCCTTACGTAACAACCCTTCAATCCATTCTTCGCTTGGGATGTTTGGCGAGTGGATATCATACACACCCGGACC
This sequence comes from Vibrio sp. V38_P2S17PM301, assembly GCF_009904845.1. NCBI lineage: Bacteria > Pseudomonadati > Pseudomonadota > Gammaproteobacteria > Vibrionales > Vibrionaceae > Vibrio > Vibrio sp. V38_P2S17PM301. The sequence goes on from NZ_WXWO01000100.1 coordinate 68,518, forward strand.
AATCTCATTCGGATAGTTAAACTCTTCAAACGCTTTGAGCAATTCCATGTTAGAACGCGAGGTTTCAATCGTGATCACATCAGCATCCAGTTCTGCCACTGATTCGATGATCTCATTGAATTCGCTGTAACACATGTGGGTATGGATCTGCGTCTCTGGTTTCGCGATAGCGGCCGAGATCTTGAACGCTTCCACCGCCCACTTCAGATACGTTTGATGGTCGCGTTTTTTCAGCGGTAAACCTTCGCGAATGGCTGGTTCATCAATCTGAATGATGTTGATTCCTGCCGATTGCAGATCGTTGACCTCATCACGCAGGGCAAACGCCAGTTGCTGAGCGATCTCTTGGCGACTGATATCTTCACGCGGGAAAGTCCAGCACAGAATAGTGACCGGGCCTGTCAGCATCCCTTTCATCTGCTTTGAGGTCAAAGACTGTGCATAGGTTGACCAGGCTACGGTAATCGGCTGTTCACGTTCAATATCTGCCACGACAATCGCGGGTTTCACGCAGCGCGAGCCATAACTTTGTACCCAGCCAAATTGAGTCGTCTGGAAACCCGCCAGATTTTCGGCGAAATATTCCACCATATCGTTACGTTCGGCTTCACCGTGAACCAGCACATCCAAATCCAGCGCTTCCTGACGCTTCACCGTGTCGGCGATATGCGCCTGCATTGCCTCAATGTATTCTGCTTCAGACAATTGGCCGGCACGATAGGCGCTACGCTGGGTGCGGATCTCGCCAGTTTGAGGAAATGAACCAATCGTAGTGGTTGGCAATAGGGGCAGGCCTAAGACTTCATTCTGATGAACCGCTCGCTCAGCGTACGGCGCACTACGTTGAGCCAGTGCGGCCGTCAGTGTGTTCAAACGAGCTTTCACAGCAGGTTTGTTCACATGGGAGGCTGAACGGCGAGCTAGGATCGGCTGGCTGTAGGTATCGCACGCTAAGATAGCGTCCTGATCCCCATCCAGCGCTTTGCCCAATAGCGCTACTTCCGTCACTTTCTGTTTGGCAAACGCAAACCAGTTTTTAACTTCATCGCTCAGTGCCGGTTCCAGTTCCAGGTCAACAGGGCTGTGCAGCAGTGAGCACGAGCTGGCGAGCCACAAACGTTCTCCGAGTTGTTGCTTTATCGGCTCCAGGCGCTCACGCCATGCCGCCAAATCCGCGCGCCACACATTACGTCCATTCACCACCCCGGCAGACAGCACCCAATCCTGTGGCAATTTCTCAACGACTGCTGCCAGTTGTTCAGGTGCCGCCGACAAGTCAACGTGCAAACCCTGAACCGGCAGCTCGACAATACGCTCAAGCGTGTCTTCCACCGAATCGAAATAAGTGGTCAACAGCAGTTTGACTTCGCCCTGAATCACCTGATAACCCAGCTTAAACGCATCCAGCCAGGCTTTGTCCAGTTCAAGGGCCAGAATAGGTTCATCAATTTGTACCCATTCAATGCCGTGATTCGCCAGTTTACTCAAAATGCCCTGATAGGCCGTCAGAAGACGTGGCAACAGAGACAGACGGTCGAAGCCTTCATCCACTTCTTTTCCCAGATACAGGTAACTCAGTGGGCCCAGTAGCACCGGCTTCACCTGATGTCCAGCAGCGACGGCTTCACCGACCTCTTCAAACAGCTGAGGCCAGCTCACTTCAAAGCGGTCATCCCGGCTGAACTCAGGCACGATATAGTGATAATTTGTGTTAAACCATTTGGTCATGTCAGATGCCGCGCTACCACTGCAACCACAGTCTGATTGTGATTGACCACGACCAACGCGGAATAACGTGTCCAGATCCGGAGCACCGTTTCGATGACGCTTAGGCACATGACCAAGCAATAGCGTGGTCGTTAACACATGATCGTACCAAGCAAAATCGCCAGCAGTAACGTAACTCAACCCCGCATCTGCCTGCGTGTGCCAGTGTGTTTGACGTAAATCCGCTCCCACTGTTTTCAATGCCTGCTGATCAATTTCACCGCGCCAGTACTTCTCTAACGCGAATTTTAGTTCTCGTTTTTCACCAATGCGCGGATAGCCAAGAATGTGCGTTGTTGTCATATCGTTTCCCCTTACTGTTGAATTCTCACCGACAGACAAAAGATGTCTGGATGGCTAAAACTATCGCGCCGTTCCTCAGCTCGAACAAGCGCCAATTATTCAACTTGTTTATTAGTTTTCTTCATAGTGAAGAATTTAACACCAATAGACGTCTAGACGTTTACAACTCCAAATATTCAGAGTAATGTTAAAAGGCTTCATGGAGAGGGGAATTAAAATGAGAGGATTTCATGATTGAGCTAAAACATTTACGGACGTTGACGTCTCTGCGTGATACCGGGTCGCTGACCGCCACCGCGACGGCGCTGCACTTAACGCAGTCCGCCCTTTCTCATCAGCTCAAGGATCTCGAAGCTCGCATTGGCGGACAGTTATTTTTACGTAAAACCCGCCCGGTCAAATTCACCTCAGAAGGTGATATTTTGTTGCGGGTGGCAGATGAAGTCCTACCCCGCCTGGCCAAAGCTGAAAATGAGCTTGCCAGCCTCAAAGAAGATGTAAACGGACGACTGCATATGGCGATTGAATGCCATTCTTGTTTTCAGTGGTTGATGCCAGCCCTCAAAGAGTATCAAGTCGCCTGGCCGAGTGTTGCTTTGGACTTCTCATCAGGTTTCGGTTTCGAACCTTTGCCAGCGCTGCTGGCTGGCGACCTCGATCTGGTGATCACCTCCGATATCCAGCCTCGTTCTGAAGTGCACTACGAACCTTTATTTGATTTTGAGATGCGACTGATTACCGCCACACATCATCCGTTAGCAGACAAAACCTGTATTGAACCGCAGGATCTGGCCGACCAGACCATGCTGTCCTATCCGGTACAAAAGCAGCGACTGGATGTGGTGAAACACTTTCTGCATCCCGCTGGTGTGGAACCCGCGAAATGGAAGCAAGCCGACAACACTCTGATGTTGGTTCAGATGGTCTCAGCCGGTCTTGGTGTCGCCGCCTTGCCAAACTGGGCAATCAGCGAATTTTCTCGTCAGGGGTTGATTGCCAGCCAGCCTCTGGGGAAAGGCTTATGGCGCAGGTTGTTTGCCGCAACGCGTAACGCCGACAAAGAGAAGCGTTATTTGCAGGCGTTTTTCTCCACCGCACGCCAACAATGCAAAAGCCACCTTGAGGGGATCAAGATGGCTTAAAAACACATACAACGGCGTTTAACGCTGATAAGCTTTAAACTGGTTGGTCAGCGGATCGTATTGATAACCAAGCATGTCCAGCTTACCAACCACAGCTTCCACGTCCATCTCATACATGCTGACCAGTTCTTCAAAACTGTCGCATTCCAGACGCAACTTTTCATTCACGATCCCCAGCAGAATAATACTGTCCAGGTTGTTGACGTTGCTTAAATCCATGGGCCACGCTCCTGTGCCAAGTGACGGTCACTCTTTCAAGCGTAGCTGTTAATCATGGATAGAACAGTGAACCTGCTCTAAAGATGAAACAATCCGCTGTTGATGTAAGCACTACCAATCACGCACACTAGTGCGACAGCCAGTTGCACTTTGTTGACCGTTTTGCTGGTAAAAATGTGCCAGCACCAGACAATGATCGCCGTTAACATCACCGCAAAACCGACCAGTATTTGCTGGGTGGCGACTGCCAGCGCCTGTTCATCGAGTGAATAGGCGTGCAATAGTACGATGAGAGCAATCAACATCGCCGCTACAACGCCTGAAAACGGCAAAATACGATGAAATGCCTGCAGACGCGTGCGAGCGACGGTTAACAGAAGATGAGCAAATGCACCACCAAGCAGCAGTACCATCGTCAACATCGCCAACATGCCCGCTCCTGTTGCCTGTCCGGCAATCTGTGCTCCAACAAAGCCAGCAGCCAAACCATCGGCCAGATACATGACCCACATCGGCCCGCGTTCACGGGTTTTCTTGGTCTGAACCTGGGAATAAAAATAAAACAGGGCAAATACGACGAGAAAAGCCTGGATTTGAATTGACGCAATCGCCAACCACAGGATGGCTAGCGCCGGAAGAAGTTTGTGGATACGCCCACGCTGACCCGGACAGATGTCACCTTTGGTCAGCACCAGAGTCAGCACCAGTTGCGCCCCCAACAGCATTGGAGCGAACAGTGTCAGTAGAGATTGAATCATAGTATGTAATATTACAGTCCAGTGTTGGGGCGGATGATACCAGACTGAAAAAAATCCGTCATGCTAATGACCGGATTATCCACGCATCCAACGCAGAACATACGGCCTCCGGTGCGACCCTTTTTGCACCGGAGGCTCGAGAGCTACAAGGTAGGATTATCTACCCGGCGCCACAAACAGACTTTCTGCTGCGAACGCTGGTCAAGCAACCAGGTATACTGACAGTTATTGTCGTAACTGTAACGGCCTGTCTGAACCTGATAAGGCCCTAAACTGCTTCCCTGCAACGACTGGAAACGCCCCTGGTACAAGAGCGAAAAGTGCAAGTGAGGCCCGGTTGAAGAGCCCCCTTCACATAACGCCGTTGAGCGCTGGCTGGCGTACACACCCAATTTAGTGTCTTTGGAGACCCACTGATTATTGGCAACCTGAATGCCATCCATGTGGTAATAATTCGTTGCCCAACCATTAGGGTTGGTTACCCTGACTTGGCAACGTGACATCACGGTGACATAGCCATCATGCGCTGCGGTGACGCTGTATGTCGGCGCGCCCCACGAGGGCCAGTCGTAAGAGACATCGATCGAAGACAACGGGAAGCCGGAGCCACTGTGGGCATGGGGGCCGTTAGGGATCCAGGAATAGCCCTGACGCCAAGGCCACTGCATGAACCCATACGCTGGCGCGAATCCTGTGCTACTTAGCGCCTGCTGCGGTGCGGTTTCTGGCTCTGCGACATCCGGCGAACCAAACCAGGCCTGATACTGATCCTGCCAGCCCTGCCAATCCCCTGGAGATTGCAGTTGACGAACAATCGCCAGCGTTGCGGCATTGTGCTGCTCTGCCGTTAAATTGTCCTGATAATGATAAAAGCGCTGCGACAATTGGTTGGCAACGTCTTTGACCAGCTTAGCAGACGGCACCGTTTCCGCCACCTCATCGGTGAGCACGGCCATGGTGGTTAAAATCACGCGCGGATCCACTCCGGTCGCGCCCGCCCAATGATTGACGGACTCAGCCAACTCTTGCCAGTCCGGCCGATGTTGCTGCAAAAAGGTGCGAATATCGAATGGATGAAAATACGGACGGTACACAAACCCTGAATCCGAAATCAGTCGGTCAGGTACCTGACTAGCGACGAGCATTTCCGGATCCCAATTAGGCGTATCCACTTGCGGGTACAACTGGTGAGCGTACAACCCACCACTGAAGCAAAGCAAAGCCAATCCCAGAGATGTTTTTGAATTCATCTTCCTCTCCAATATTTATGAGCAAAAATGCATATTGAAGTATGGTAAATTTTCCTGTTTCGTTGGTATCACACTTTGGTTCTGAGAGCCATATAGCAGGCAAATGTAAGGAATTGAAAGTGTTAACATGCTCAATGGCGAACTAAAGTTTAGTCATCCAGTTAACTAGTTGTACCTGTATTGTATGTCCTGTTTCCTCCAACCACAGCGGGCCGTACGGTGTAAGTGTCCAGAGATACACAGCAATATTACAGACAATCGTCAGCCACAAAAGCGTTTTAAATGGCTGTTTCTGCGATTTATGACGCAAACGGTGCTGTGCAACCAGCGCTCCGGGCCAGCCGCCTGTAACAGCCAAAAAATGGAGCGTATTTTCAGAGACACGCCAGTCACCAGCGACCGCGGATCGCTTATCGGCCTTGTACACCAAATACGTCAGCGGGCTCAGGCCAAGATAGAGAGAAAGCCACAACCAACCTGTGCCATTTAGCCCCGTGACCATACCGACCAGCAGCAAAAAAACGCCACTCAACTGCACCGAAAACGGTATCGCTTTCAGCCCAGCCAGAGAGACGTCTTTGGCATTGATACGGCCCTGCTTATCTTTCTCTGCTTTAAACGATACCCTCGTATTCACCTTTGGCCGCATTGTTCCTCGGTTAAACTGAGAGATATGCACAAAAACCCGTGATTTACACTGCGATGATACGATAAATCCATACCCTTTCTCATCATTCCATTCAGTAATCTTGCCTTTCAAATCCCGTCCTCGGTTGGCTGCGCGTTCTGCCAATCTAAATGTGTATTCGCGTATCGGTTAAGCGTGTGTTGGTTGACGCTGTCAGAGGTAACTAATTAAAAAATCAAACCATTAAGAAAAAAAACGAATATTACGGCGTAGTCTACTCCAATCTCATGATGCGTTCTCAACAACATTTTGCCTTTTGGTTACAGAAATTGATGTACTTGAGCAATTACATGTTAAACTCCACCGCTATTTTATCAGGCGGATTATTTTCACCTAATATTACTACGGGTGTTCAGCCACGTTTGCGCGCCACCCACTGTATATTCCGTGGCGATCTTCGCCTTGAAGTGCACCATACCGACACTTGCAGGATGCTAGTTGCGAGTCATTAATACGGTGACAACGCAAACCGGTTGACCGGAAAGGGGCGCAGGAAAAACAGCCACAAAGAAACAGCAGCGAACCTGCTAACAATAAACGGTTGTGTAGCCTGATGCGTCCGAGTAAAGTGAGCAAAATTTAAGTTTATGAATACCAAAAACATTAGCGAATATAAAAAGTACTGGGCGGAATGCTTCGGTACTGCACCTTTCCTGCCAACCAGCAGAAAAGAGATGGATGCCCTGGGCTGGGACAGCTGTGACATTATTATCGTCACCGGCGATGCCTACGTCGATCATCCAAGCTTCGGTATGGCCATTATTGGCCGTCTGCTGGAAGCGCAAGGGTTTCGTGTCGGCATCATTGCTCAGCCAGAATGGCAGAATAAAGACGCATTTATGCAGCTGGGTAAACCCAACCTGTTTTTTGGCATCACCGCCGGCAACATGGATTCCATGATCAACCGTTACACCGCAGATAAAAAGCTGCGTCATGATGATGCGTACACCCCGAACAATGAAGGGGGTAAGCGTCCTGATCGTGCCACACTGGTCTACTCACAGCGTTGCCGTGAAGCCTACAAAGACGTACCTATCGTACTGGGTGGTATTGAAGCCAGTCTGCGTCGTATTGCTCACTACGATTACTGGTCAGACAAAGTGCGTCGCTCTGTGCTGTTTGATGCGAAAGCTGACATTCTGTTGTTTGGCAACGCGGAGCGCGCATTGGTCGAAGTCGCCCATCGCCTGGCAGACGGTGAAAACATCGCTGATATGACCAATATCCGCGGCACAGCTGTCAACCTGCCAGCCGTGCCGGAGGGCTATAAAGTCGTTGACTCTTCCCGGATTGAAAAGCCGCGTAAAGAAGCGTTCATTCCGCCGAACCCTTACGAAGTGGAAACCAAATGCGATACCAAGAAGGATGCGACTCAAGCCACACCGATAGCGATTCGTCCTTCACGTCATGACGCGGCGAACACCGCCGTGCGTTTACCGCCGTTTGAAAAGCTGAAAAATGATCGCATCTTGTATGCGCACGCCAGCCGTATCATGCACCTGGAAACGAACCCGTATTCAGGACGTGCGCTGCTACAGCGTCACGGCGATCGTGAGCTGTGGGTAAACCAGGCGCCGATCCCATTGACGACCGAAGAGATGGACTACGTATTCGGTTTGCCTTATGCTCGCGTGCCACACCCTAAATATGGCAAAGCGAAGATTCCGGCGTACGACATGATCAAAACGTCAGTCAACATCATGCGTGGCTGTTTTGGTGGCTGTTCATTCTGCTCCATCACAGAACATGAAGGTCGGATTATCCAAAACCGCTCTCAAGAGTCGATCATTAACGAATTGGAAGAAATTCGTGACAAAGTACCGGGCTTTACCGGCACAATCTCTGATCTTGGCGGTCCTACTGCGAACATGTACCGCTTAGGCTGTAGCGATCCGAAAGCCGAAGCCAACTGCCGACGTCCATCGTGTGTATTCCCGGGTATTTGTAACAAACTCAATACCGATCATAAACACACCATCGACTTGTATCGTGCAGCCCGAAACGTCGACGGCATCAAGAAAGTGATGATAGCTTCCGGTGTCCGTTACGATTTGGCCATCGAGTCACCTGAGTATGTGAAAGAGCTGGTAACGCACCATGTCGGTGGCTACCTGAAAATCGCCCCGGAACACACAGAGAAAGGTCCACTTGATCTGATGATGAAACCCGGTATGGGCACCTATGATCGTTTTAAAGAGATGTTTGAGCAGTACAGTAAAGAAGCCGGTAAAAAACAATACCTGATTCCTTACTTCATCTCTGCCCACCCTGGAACCGAAGACGAAGACATGCTCAACCTGGCGTTGTGGTTGAAGAAAAATGAATTTGAATGTGATCAGGTTCAGAACTTCTACCCATCACCCATGTGTAATGCGACCTCGATGTATTACTCAGAGACCAACCCGCTTAAACGGGTCAAATACAAGCAGCGTGAAGATCTGCCAGTGGCTAAAGGTGAGCGTCAGCGCCGCCTGCACAAAGCGCTGCTCCGCTACCATGATCCAAACAACTGGCCGATGATCCGCGAAGCGCTGATCAACATGGGCAAAAAACATTTGATTGGTGACAAACCAAGCTGTCTGGTTCCTGCTGAAGACGGTGATGTGCTGACGCCGGCGCAACGCCGCAAATCCGGCCGCCATGGCGCGAATCGTTTCGCGACCAAGCACACGAAGAATCAGCCAGGTTTTGGCAATGACAAAGGCACTGGTGGTTCACGCCCCGGTGCGAAAAAACCTGACGGTAATAAAGGCCGACCAGGCAGCAAGCCTCCAGCAGGCGCGAAACGTGGCAATAGCAGCGACAAGAAGCCACGCCACGCTAGAGCTTAGCGAATACAAAAAGGCCCAGTAGTGATATCACTGGGCCTTTTCTTTTGATGGTTCTTTTCTTTGTTAACGGAGCCGTTTACGCAAAATCACGCTCAAATTCGCGCATAAATGCCACCAATGCTTTCACACCCTCTACAGGCATTGCATTGTAAATCGACGCGCGCATCCCACCAACTACGCGATGACCTTTCAATGCGACCAGACCGCGATTTTCCGCCAGTTCCAGGAACTTCGCATCCAGTTCCGGCTTTTTCAGTTGGAAAGGTACATTCATCAACGAGCGGTTGTCCTGGTGAACATTGTTAACGTAGAAGTCTGACTCATCAATGTAGTTATACAAAATTGCGGCTTTCTCGCGATTGATCTGCTCCATCGCTTTTACGCCGCCCTGAGCTTTAAGCCATTTAAAAACCAAGCCAGATAAATACCAGGCAAAGGTAGGCGGGGTGTTGTACATTGAATCTTTTTCGGCCAGCACTTTGTAATTCAGAACGCTTGGTAACAGATCATTGGCCAGTTCCAGCAAATCGTCGCGAACAATCGCGATGCAGATACCTGCCGGTCCAATGTTCTTCTGAGCACCCGCATATATCACACCGTATTGCGACACGTCGATTTCGCGTGACAAAATCGTGGATGACATATCTGCCACAATCGGCTTATCGGTCACAGGCAGATCATTGATTTCGATTCCATCAATGGTTTCATTCGGACAGAAATGGACGTAAGCGGAGTCAGACGCCACCGGCCATTCCGCCGCAGGCACCACTGCCGTCTTACCATCTTTTTCACACTTCGCGACGAAAACATCCGCTTCACAATATTTATTCGCTTCTTTAATCGCGCTTTCAGCCCAGTAACCAGCGTCGATATACGTGGCCTTCGAGGCCCCACCTAACAAGTTCATCGGCACAGCAGCAAATTGGGCTCGTGCTCCACCCTGACAGAACAACACTTTATAATTGCCTGGAATATGAAGGAGATCGCGTAAGTCTTGCTCGGCCTCTTCGGCAACTTTGATGAACTCTTTGCTGCGGTGGCTGACTTCCATCACGGACACACCCAGTCCATTCCAGTTGATCAGCTCTGCCTGAGCTTGTTCCATGACGGCTTTCGGCAGACCAGCCGGTCCGGCGCTAAAGTTAAAGACGTTATTCGGGGAAGGTTCCATGCGTATCATTGCTCCTGCGATGTCAAATATACTCGATTAATACCACTTTTCTACGCCGATAAAAAGCAAGAAAAGAGGTCTTTCGACCTCTTTTCTTAGAGAGTGATTATTTTTTAACGCTTTTGCATCATCATCGGCAGTAACAGCGCCATTAACGGAACTTGATGGCCATTTTCAAATACCACATTGCCGTTTATCAGCTCAGCGTTAATCGTATAGCCCTTGTCGTTCTGAGTGATCATTTCCATCACGATCGCCTCATCAATGCTTTCGCGGATAAACGGATACTCCGCCACCAGCTCATTAGAGAAGAAGGTATTCAGATGTCCGGTTAACACTGGAACAATCAGAGCCGGGTTCTTCGATACATTGTTCGTCCCTTCCGGCACATTCAGTTTCCATTGAGATTCAAACTCACCGCTGCCTAACGTCATTTTCATCTGATTCATCGATAGATAAAAACCTTTTGAAAACAGCGTTTCGATATATGGAATGGCCTGCTGAATGTCACTGTCCGTCAACTGTGGGCTGTTGCGATACAGATTCATCAGTTTGAGGAAGGACACACTGTCCAGATCGCCCAGCGCAAAATCAACATTGAAGTCATTGACGTTGCCGTCAGGCATCACCACTTGTTGGGCTTTGAGTTGATGCACGCTGTTCAAACGCTTTTGCTGCACATCCTCCGACGAGTTAAAGTGATAGCTGGCTTGCTTTAGTTCAAATTTCGCTGTGTCGTCATTCTCAGTCAGCATCAGGTTGCCTACCTGAATAGTCTGATCGCCCAGCCAGAACCCTTCTTGTTGCTTGCCATCACCTTCGCCCTTCACGTCGGTCAGGGTCATTTTTTCCCCCGAGGCAAAGTCCAGTTCAACCGAAGGAACATCTAATGTGTATCCTCCCAAACCCAACACGGTCGCATGCCCTTTCAGGTATGCAGGCGTGGTAGAAACCGTAACCTGATTCTCACCGCCACTGGTGAAGTGCCAGGTGTCCAGATTCAGTTCAAACTGAGTGTTGCCGTTCAATTGCGTCTGCGTGTCGAGCGTTAACGGGATCTCTTGTTCTCCTTCCAGCACCGAGTGCGCATTCAAGCTGATCACGCCATGTTCGACGTCACTTTTCACAGTGAAGTCCGTTGGCAGACCATCGGTTTTGAGTTGCTGGATTAATTCAGGGTCAATCACCGTAAAATGCGTTTCAACCTGAGAAGTGAGATAACCCCGCTCGTATTTTACAATTTCCGCTTTCAGTGATGCGTTATTGAGTTTTTTTACGCCATCATGGATCACATTGTGGCCAATCTGACCAACGGCGAGGGGCCAACACAGGGCCAGCGAGATAGCGCCACCAATGGCACCCAGTTTCTTAAGCTGATTCATAATACTCTTAAAGTCCGGAGTTTTTTTCAGTCTACAACAATATACTCAAAACATTGAGTTAAATCAGAGTATTGTCGTTATTTTGTCATAACGTGAAGATCTCGTACTCAGCTCTCAGCATCGTAGAACAGGCCCTGCTACTGTGTAGTTGGAGAAACTTTAAACAGAGGTCAACGTGCACGCTTTTGCCATCTTGTGTCTGGACAGTAATCCGCTCAGCGCTGAACAGCTGCGCCATGAACTGACGCCGTTTTGCAGCCGATTTGATCTGCACACGGCAGATAGCCTGGAAGATGCTCAGTCTGCGCTGGAGTTCTGTCACGCCCGGGAACAAGCTGTCGCACTGGTGATCGCCAGCCACCATGAACAGTTCAACGGTGCCGATTTCCTGATACAGCTTGATAAATCGCCTCACACTCAAAGCGCACGAAAAATCCTCATCAGTTGCGGGCAGGACATCAATGCCATCCTCGCTGCCGTGAATGAAGGCCGGCTCGACCATTGCCTGACCAAACCGCTGCAAGATCAACTGGTGTATAAAACCGCGCAAAAAGAGCTCACCACATTCGTGCTTGAGCACGATTCGGACAACCTACTTTATTACAGTCAGGTCCTGGATCAGCAGCGTCTGTTACGCGCACACATAGAGCAGAAAATGCGTTCTTTTCGCGAGGGCTTTATCAGTGATCATCACACATTGTCAGACAACGAGTTGGCCGAACAGGTAATTGCTGCGCTGTATGCATTTTTTGAACAGGAAGACGAAACTCGCGCTTGCCGCACCTACTCCAGTCAGCACCTGCTGACCAAAGAAGGCGAAGAGAATCGCTTTTTGTGGTTTATTACCTCGGGCCAAGTCGCCCTGTATAAAACCGATGATCAGGGTATTGAGCGAGAAGTGGTCAGGCACAACAAAGGCAGTATTGTCGGAGGCATGTCGTTTGTTACCGGTGAACGTTCGTTTTCCACCGCGGTGACCCTCACCACCACGGATGTCATCAAACTTGACCGGGATGTGTTCAGCAAAGTCATGCACTCCAATACCACCCTCTTGCCTCTGTTTACCAACTTACTGTTGCGCCATTTTAACCGCCGGCTGCAACGCAGTATTGTCACCAAGCTTGAACTGCAGAAAACGCTGGAGTCACTGGATTCGGCGCATCAACAATTAATTGAACGAGAGAAGATGGCCATGCTGGGTCAACTGGTGGCAGGCGTGGCGCACGAGCTCAATAACCCGGTGGCGGCAATTCTGCGCGGAACGGAAACCCTGACGGAAAAAATGCTTCACCTGATGAAGCAACCAGCGGAAGCCGAACTGGCCATACAAGGCACACAGTTGCTGGAAGAGGCACGCTCTGCCCGTCCGGTATCAACTGCGCAGGAGCGTACTCTGGCCAAACAAATTGAAGCGGATATCGGTGATCGTTTACTGGCGAAAAAAATAGCGCGGCTGAATCTTGCTGACAATGCCGAGCTTATGCATCTGGCTAAACACGCCCCCAGTAAAGCACAGCAAAAGCTAGCGCAACTTGAGGCTTATCATCTGACGGGTAGCACGCTACGATCAATTAATGTCTGTGCCCAGCGCATTGCCGATATGGTCAAAAGCCTCAAAGGCTATGCCCGCCCAGATGATGAAACATACCACGATGTTGATCTTCACGAAGGCATTGAAGATACGCTCGTGATCTTCGAAAACCGGCTCAAGCGCCATACCTTGGAAAAAGAGTACCATCCGCTGCCTCCTGTTCGCTGCCAGTCGATCGCTCTGCAACAAGTTTGGACGAATCTGATTTCAAATGCGCTCGATGCTTTCCCCGAGCATGGCGTACTGAAAATTTCGACCCAACATGTTCAAACCCAACAACAGAACTGGGCGCTGATCACGTTTGAAGATAACGGTCATGGCGTGCCCGAAGCTTTGCAAGCGCAAATCTTTGAACTCAACTTCACCACCAAACGGGAAGGTAACTTCGGTCTCGGCATTGGTTTGTCAGTCTGCCTGCAAATCATCAACCAGCATGGTGGCCAGATCGAAGTCGAATCCCAACCGGGCGAATACACTAAGATGAAAGTCTGGCTGCCGATTACAGCCACCCCACAACAAATGACAGGAACTGGCGATGAATAAATACCTTATTTTGTGTGTTGATGACGAACGTGACGTTCTGGACAGTGTGCTTCAGGACATCGATTGTTATGAAGAAAGTTTTATCGTCGAAGGAGCGGAGTCGGTATCAGAGGCGAAAGAGATCATCGCGGAATGCCAAGATGAAGACGTCAAGCTCGCGTTGATACTCTGTGACCATATTATGCCAGAACAGACAGGGATCAGTTTTTTGATCGAACTGAGTGAAAACCCACAAACCGCCGCCGCCCGCAAGATTCTCCTCACAGGTCAGGCCGGTTTAGAAGACACCGTCGAAGCGGTCAATCACTCCAGCCTCGACTTTTACATTGCCAAGCCCTGGCAGGGAGAAGCCCTGCGCAACGTCATCAAGTCGCAACTGACTGAGTATATGATTCACCACGAAAAAGACTTGATGCCTTGGGCATCCATTTTAGACACGGAGAAAATTTTTAACGCCATCGCAGAAAACAGAATCAGTTTTGGCGAATAAGGTCATTAAATAGTCATTCCATGGCATATTAATTGCTTGAACTTTAGCTCAATGACAAAAGAATGACATTTTTTAATGGTTTGCATCACCAGTGTTGCATTATCATATTTGGAAGTGTCGCGGTGCGACCGCTAGAGACCACGGAATCAATTAAAAATAGGTTTATGTTTACTATGCGCAAAACAATTCTTGCAGCAGCGCTGTTGCTTGCATCCGGGCAGTCACTTGCTCAAACCGATCCGAACAGTCCGTCCGTAATGAGTAACTTCAGCTACGATTACATTGAGGCACGTATTGGTGCAAGCCCTGTTACTTTCGGTACGGCTATCAGTAAATCTATCCACCCTAACGCTCATATTATCGGTCGTATTGATTCAGAGTTTGAAGGTGACTACGACGCGGCTGCGGGTTTTGGTTTTCACGCGCCGATCAATAACTGGGCAGATTTGACGGGTGAAATGCTATTCCGTTTGGTCGACGATGGCGACCACAGTGCGGACAGCGGCATGGAAATTAACGTCGGCGTACGCCAATGGCTTGGTCCCCAGCTCGAAGTCGGCGGTAAAGCCGGTTATGTTTCTATCGACGACGACGATGACTGGATCGGTTCAGTTTACGCGCGCTTCCACTCTACTGAGCTCTTCTCTATCGGCGCCGAAGCCCGTATTAACGACTTTTACGGCGACCAACTGATGTTCACAACACGCTTCAAGTTCTGATCCCAGCCCGAATGTAAAAAAACCGAGGTCTCTTTACCTCGGTTTTTTTGTCTCTCGACGGTTATTGGCAACAGGCCAGCAGTTGGCGTTTTTTCGGCTCCTGAAGCAGTTTCCAGTGGATGCCGTCGATGGCACCAGCAAATTTCCATAGCAGTTTAAGATCGACATCATTGCCGTAAGCGTGACGAACCCGGGAGAACACCTCCGCGGCCCCCAGCTCAATAAAGGTTTCGACATCATCGACACCCGCTTTTTTAACCATGCGCTCCAACGTCAATTGCATGTTCGGCAAATCACGCAGGCGCCGGCTGGCAGTCGATTTCTGAAATTCACGTTGGTTAACGGAATGTTTTATAGACTCTCGAACAATGTGCTCCAATTTCTCGTGACGCGATTCAAACAGCTCGGTGATGTCGTAATAGTTTACAGTGGCCGTCGTTTGTTTCTTCACGTGGCGATACTTTTCACACGCCAGATCGCCCAGCAGATCATCCAGATGGTCTCCACCCCGGATAAATAGCCGTTCGCCTGCAATCAGTGAAAACATCGCTTCAGACTGAAACAGCCCGATCCCACCAAACATAGAACGTTTCTGAAAAACACCAAATTGACTCACGTAATCGGTAAAAGCTTGCTCTGTCATATCCATTGATCCTCATAATCAGTCCCCCCGATTATTGTTGTAATCACCAGACAGTAGCAGTAAGCGAAATATTGATAACTTTATCGAAATTTAAAATATATTTATTGACGTCATTGCGCCTTATTTTTCTCAAATGATAGTTAACGTAGCAAAATAAGTCTGGGCATAGCTCACACGATTTGATTAATTTACAAGCCCATATGAGACTGATATCACAATTAGTCGCGGTTAAAATAGCGTCGGTCCGGCAACATAACCGCACTTCGGTTCCAAAAAGTGATCTACTCCACTTTGGGTGACAGATATTTAGTTGCCGATTATCCTCTCGCACCGTTAAACTGTATTGAGTACGCAAAAATATTGTCTATTCATGAACCATTTATCTTTTTACTGGCTACCCGAAAATCAAGAGCTGCTTTTAAAAGGAATTGAAAGCGAGTTTGCTCAGTTGATCGAGCAGTCGCTCAGTACCGGCAAAATCAGTCTTCCTCCTATCTCCGAAGTAGTCATTCGTATCCAAAAACTATGTACTCAGGACACCACTGGCATCTCTGATGTGGCGGATTGTCTTCTTGAGGACCCGGGACTTGCGGCAATTGTCATTCGAGTAGCGAACTCGGTGATCTTCAACCGCCGTAATATCACCTGCACCGACCTGCTGACGGCAGTATCGAGGCTGGGGCTTCTTCGCGTACGTGACATCGTTACGGCGCAAGCCATAGAACAACTGAAACATTCAGTCTCACTCAGCAATGAGTGCAATCAGATCCTCGCCCGCAGCGCAGCCACCTCGCGAGAATTGGCCGCAACGATGGTGTTGGTGACGCGTTCGTTCCATCAAAGTGGCGATCCGGCATACCAGCACATTGAGACAGACAAAGCCCTGTTGGTTGGCCTGTTGGCCGATATTGGACTGTTCTGCCTGGTGAACGAGTACTACCTCTATCTGGAACAGGGTAACTATCTCGACCAACACATTGCGTTGCAGATCTTCAACTCTCAGTGTTCCAGCACCAGCCAGCTGGTCCTTAACCGCTGGGGATTCGATCAGGATTTCATTGATGTGGCCGCCAATGCCCGACACGAATCCGGTGTGGATGTTATCTCCTATCTCGACATCGCGCGGATCGCTAATCACTTGTTGATGTTCCGTCGTAAAGACGAAGCCATTGACGAGCACCATGTAGAAATTGACGTAACCGGCGCTGACGTGCTGTACAAATTATCCAATTTAAGTGATATTGAGTTTAAAACTCATATTGACGACGTCATCAATGCTAGCGGCCTGTAAGGCCGCTAGTCGCATTTTCTACAAAGGAATACAATGTTTACAGGGATGCTGTTTATCTTTGCCCCGTTGGTGCTGGGGTATTTTATTGTCATATCTAACGCCAACCGACTGGCGCAAATCAATAAAACCACATCTTCTCTCATCTACGTCATACTGGCGTTGATGGGGCTGAGTTTGGCTGCACTGGACAATCTCAGCCATAACCTGCAAACCATACTTGAGTACACCGCGGTATTTTTTTCCGTCCTCGGCCTGTGCAATCTGGCAGCGCTCCCCTTAATTGACCGTTTTTTGCCTATTCAGACCGATGCCAGCCACACAAAACTCCCGTTATCGAGCATGGCTCTTGAATCTGCCAAGCTGATTCTGGTGGTCGGTGGTGGATTGCTTGCCGGTCTGGTAGCGCCGTTCGGCCTGCATTGGGTGGATACTGCCAGCGAGTGGATTTTGTTTGTATTGCTGTTTTTTATCGGCATTCAGCTTAGAAACAGTGGTCTGACCCTGCGCCAGATTCTGCTCAATAAACACGGGATGGTGATTGCCATGGTGATCATCGCCACCTCTTTGCTGGGCGGGCTGATCGCCGCCTGGGTTCTCGAGATTGATCCATACCGAGGCTTGGCCATGGCGTCCGGCTTTGGCTGGTACTCCTTGGCGGGCATACTGATGGGCGATGCGTTTGGTCCGGTATACGGCGGCGCCTCGTTCATGATTGAACTGCTGCGCGAACTTGTCGCTTTGGTGGTGATCCCGTTGCTGATTCGCAGCCAGCCGTGCACTGCCATCGGATACGCCGGAGCCACTGCAATGGACTTTACCCTGCCAGTCATTCAGACCACTGGTGGCGTGCGCTGTGTCCCGGTGGCTATCGTCAGTGGTTTTATCCTCAGCTTGCTGGTACCGATACTGATGCTGTTCTTTGTCTCTCTTGCAAGCTAGATCGCAGGAAAGTATCACTATTTCCTCTAGAATTGCGCTCAAATAATAACAACAGTAGGGAAAAGTAATGTTTCCGGAACACGATATGTCCGGCCTTTACGCCCCACTTCAGCTTAAGAAAAAAGGAAAGATTATGAAACGCTTACTGGTTGCGGCTCTGCTTAGTGCCACATCGTCAATGGCGATGGCGGCAGACAATGCGTGTCTGTCCAAGAAATACGATGCGTACGTGGATGCCTCAATGACTTGGTATCAGGATCTGGCCAAACTGACGGCGGAAAAGTACCCGGAGTTGAAAGAAGTCAGCGACTGGTTCCTGCAAGGTCGTGAGCATCACTTTGAACTCAACCGCGCAGCCGTGAAATATTACCTCGACAACGATCCGTCTAAAGTCGCGACCGAGCGAGCGGTAGAAGCCTGGCTAAAGCTGGATCAGCAGGATATTAAAGTCTTAGCCTCACGCAGTGATGAACTGGGTAAGATCGCCAAAACCACCTACGATGATCGCCAGTCCAAACCACACAGCCAGAATTATGATTTGCGCAGCGCGTTTGCTGAGCTGCTCAGTCATCCAAAACAAATTGACCCTGCTCTCCAGCGCTACAATCAGGCGATTGCAAAAGCTGAAACTATCCAATGTCAATAGCAGCACAGGCCAAGCGTCAGTCGCACCACTCAATTAAGACGGGACTTTAGTCCCGTTTTCGTTTAGATTGTCCCGCTCGCAACTGAAGAAAAATAAACACTAGCTGTATGGTATCAGAACAGAAAACGGCGGACGTGAGCTTCGAGAGCCTGCTCCGAATCTTCACCATTCCCGAAGGGCCAGATTCCACACTGACCAAAATCGAAGAGAAATTATCGCAGAACCTGAATGTGTTCTTGCGCGATCATATTGTTGCCGAAGAAAAGCCACTGCGTGACATCGAGAAGGATTTCGCCTACGCCACCATTCCCGAGCAACCCTCTTTTGTCTCTGACCATACGCAGCACCTGCTGGATACACTGGTGTCTCACTCAGTCCACACGTCTGCCCCCAGCTTTATCGGTCACATGACCTCCGCGCTGCCCTATTTTTTGATGCCACTATCAAAAATCATGATTGCGCTCAATCAGAACTTGGTCAAAATCGAAACCTCCAAAGCCTTTACGCCGTTAGAGCGTCAGGTTCTGGGTATGCTACACCGTTTGATTTATACCCAGGATGAGGAATTTTATGCGCAGTGGATGCACAGCGCCGAGCACTCTTTAGGTGCATTCTGCTCCGGCGGTACCATCGCGAATATCACGGCATTATGGGTGGCACGCAACAACGCCTTAAAAGCCGATGGCGAGTTCCTGGGGGTTGAAAAAGAAGGCCTGTTCCGTGCGCTGAAACATTACGGCTATGAAGGTCTGGCGATCGTGGTTTCTGAACGGGGTCATTATTCGCTGAAAAAAGCGGCGGACGTACTGGGCATTGGACAGCAGGGCCTGATTGCCGTTGACACAGACGAACATAACCGGATCAAACCGGCAGCGCTGCAAGCGACGTTGAAGCAGTTAAAATCTGACAAGATCCTGCCGTTCGCGGTTGTTGGCGTCGCTGGCACCACTGAAACGGGCAATATTGATCCACTCAGAGAAATCGCTGAGATCTGCTCTGACGAAGGTTGTCATTTCCACGTTGATGCGGCATGGGGCGGCGCGACTTTAATGTCCAATACCTACCGCCGCTTATTGGATGGCATCGAACTGGCCGATTCTGTCACCATCGATGCCCACAAACAACTCTATATTCCTATGGGTGCCGGCATGGTGTTATTCAAAGATCCCAATGCCATGCAGGCCATCGAGCACCACGCGCAATACATATTACGCAAAGGCTCAAAAGATCTGGGCAGCCACACTCTGGAAGGATCGCGCTCCGGTATGGCGATGCTGGTTTACGCAGCCATGCACATTATCAGCCGTCCGGGTTATGAATTGCTGATTGATCAGAGCATCAACAAAGCCCGCTATTTTGCCGATTTGATTAAACAGCAAGCTGACTTTGAACTGGTTTCCGAGCCTGAGCTGTGTCTGCTGACGTACCGCTATCTGCCAGAAAATGCTTGTCAGGCAATGCAAATTGCTGACAAAGAAGATAAACTGGCGTTAAATGAATTGCTCAACGAACTCACCCAGTTTGTCCAAAAGCGCCAGCGAGAAACCGGTAAAACGTTCGTTTCGCGCACCCGCCTGAATCCAGCACGCTGGGATCGACTGAATACCATTGTATTCCGGGTAGTTCTGGCCAATCCGCTGACCACGGACGACATTCTGCAATCGGTACTGGATGAGCAACGTGAGATCGTGCAGCAAGCCCCGAATCTGATGACCAGCATCCACACGTTGTGTCAACGCATCCTAAACGGCTAGACCTTTCGATGAACAGCGAAATGAAATTTTCTTTCGTTTTGCTGTAATTCATCCATCATTAATCGTCTTTTTTATCTTTAAAATTGCTGATTTTTGGCTGAATTCTGTAGTTTTACCGAAATTTTGTTTGAGGCTTGTCATATTCTCACTAATTGATGTCGAGAAATGTTACTGTATCAATCATCGTTAGGTTTATACTCAACTTATGGCGTTGGCTACCAAATGCCTTACTGGAAGTCGATTATTTCCCCCATGCATGATTGGGTTTCAGGTATGGCCAATGAGATGTGCTCTATACCCTCGTGAACACTATGAATACATTAGAAAAAATCCAAAAGAACCTGGAAAATTTCAGTAAGTCTGAGCGCAAGGTTGCGGAAGTGATCATGGCATCACCTCAGACTGCTATTCACTCGAGCATTGCGACACTGGCTAAAATGGCCGATGTCAGTGAGCCGACTGTTAACCGTTTCTGCCGCCGCCTGGATACTAAAGGTTTCCCAGATTTCAAACTGCACCTGGCTCAAAGCCTGGCCAACGGGACACCTTATGTAAACCGCAACGTTGAAGAAGACGACGGACCGGATGCGTACACACACAAGATTTTCGAATCGACGATGGCGTGCCTGGACGTGGCGAAAAATAGCCTGGATCCAATGCAGGTTAATCGCGCGGTCGATCTGCTGACGCAAGCAAAACGCATTTCGTTCTTTGGTCTGGGCGCATCGTCCGCAGTGGCCAAAGATGCGCAGAATAAGTTTATCCGTTTCAACATCCCCATCACATGCTTTGAAGATATCGTGATGCAGCGTATGAGCTGTATTAACTGTACCGATAACGATGTGATTGTGTTGATTTCACATACTGGGCGCACCAAGAGCCTCGTGGAGATCGCTCATCTGGCACGTGAAAATGGTGCAACGGTGATAGCTATCACGGCAAAAGACTCACCTTTGGATAAGGCCAGCTCGTTGTCGATTTCACTCGATGTACCGGAAGATACTGACGTGTATATGCCAATGGCCAGTCGTGTCGTACAGATGACGGTGATTGATGTGCTCGCGACGGGTTTTACGCTGCGCCGTGGCACCGGATTTCGTGAGAACCTCAAGCGGGTAAAAGAAGCGCTGAAAGACTCACGCTACGACAAGCTGTCGCATTTCTAAACGCAGACATAAATTGATCCCAACGGAGCCTAAAGGCTCCGTTTTTTATCGCGTGATTTGCGGACTTTCACTCCCCACTACCCTCACCTCTCCCGAGTTCGGGCCGAGCGACAGCCGGTCGCATTGCGCCTGACAGCAACAGACCTGCTGCAGAATGTACACTAAGCGCTCCTGATTAAGTGGCAGCGGATTCCCTTTAATGGCTACCGACTTCAGTGCATCTTTGGCAACTTGCTCAAATGAAGTGGTACACACGCTAAACGTGCTCAACGGCGGTAAATCCAACGCAGCCAGTGTCCGCTCAACCCAAAGCACGCCATCTGCTGGCTTGGCATCGCTGCGCTCGCAAAGTAGCTGCGCCATTTTTTGATACCGCATCACAACGTCCTGGCGACCGGCTTCCGATGCCGCTGCAATGTTCTCACGCATCACATGGGGCGCTAATCTGGCGGTAATCACACTGTGAGGGGCACGAAGCTTGCCACCCAGCGCAGAAGCAAGGCCATGGGCAGCGCCCAGTTTGGCGTTGGTGATCGCCATCCCACCAAGCAGCGCCGCAAACGACAGGTCGCAGCGCGCTAACTGATCATCGTGCAGACACCCGGACAGGATGGACTGGCTTAAGCGTCTCAGACCTTCCTCACAAATCATATCAGTGAGGGGGTTGGGGTCACCGCACACGTACGCTTCCATTAGGTGCGTAAAAGCGTCCATTGCGCCTCTTCCCGACGTGTATCGATCCGTCCCATAAGTCAGGCTCGGATCAACGATGGCCACATCCGCCAACATATCCGGGTTGCGCAAGCTGACTTTGACCCGCTCCTGAGCCGATTTGAGAACCGCATTACGCGTGACTTCCGAGCCGGTACTTGCGGTGGTCGGAATGGCAATGAAAGCTATCGGCTTCGCTTTGAGTGGCACATTGCGCCCCACGACTTCCACATAATCCACAAGGCTACCCTGATTGGGAATGATTGCCGCAAGGGCTTTGCCCATGTCCAGCACACTGCCCCCTCCCATCGCAATCACCATATCCGGACCAAATTGTCGCCCGACCTTCGCCGCTTCTTCCACCATGGCGATGCTGGGTTCATCGGTTATCGTTATCTGAACAAAACGGATATTCTGACTCTGCAAATAATCACTGACCGTCTGGGCACGCGTAAGATCCTTCCCGGTGACCAACACAGCGCTGTAGCCGTATTGATTGATGATCGACAAAGACGATGCCAGCACTCCCTCACCAAAGAGAATTCGGGTGGCGGTCATAAACTGAAGCATAACCTGTTCCCCTAAGTGGAATATGAACTGTGACTACTTTGCCTTGTTACACCACAAAAATATTTGACCTTGGTATCTATGTGGTTATAACCCCTATTTTAAACACGGTTTTCTGCGACACATCACACCGTATCCAGGCCATGAATCGCCTGGCTGAACACTTTGCAATCAATAGAGCCTGCCTATCAAAGCAAGAGGTAAATGTTGCTTTATTTCCGTATTTGGATAAGGCATAGTTGTCGCTAACAGAATAAAGGAGAAAGTTAATATGTTCGTAGTTATCTTCGGTCGCCCGGCTTGCCCATACTGTGTACGCGCAAAAGAGCATGCAGAAACTCTGAAAGCGAAACGTGACGACTTCAACTACCGTTATGTCGATATCCACGCAGAAGGCATCAGCAAAGCTGATCTGGAAAAGACTGTAGGTAAACCAGTAGAAACTGTGCCTCAGATCTTCATCGACCAACAGCACATCGGTGGTTGCGACGATTTCGAAGCTTACGCGAAAGAAAACCTTGGTCTGTTCGATTAATTGACAAGATTCTCACAAGCCCGCTATTTCAGCGGGTTTTTTGTATTTGTCAGGAAAGTGGAACTAATAATAAATTTAAAAAAATTTCACTTATCTTTTGGTAAGATTCAGATACAATTCGCAAACTTAACCTACTCCCCTCACTGGCACATTTAATAGAGCCGAGCCGTGAATATTGACGTCGTACACTTGCTTGAACAAAACCCCATCCTTCTAATCTTTGTTGTATTAGCGATAGGCCTCGCCTTCGGAAAAATACGTTTCGGAAACCTGCAACTGGGTAACTCCATTGGTGTCCTGATCACATCGCTGATCATGGGACATTTGGGTTTCTCGTTTAGTTCTGATGCACTGGCTATCGGCTTTATGCTGTTTATCTATTGTGTGGGAATTGAGGCCGGACCCAACTTCTTCGGTATTTTTTTCCGAGACGGGAAACATTACTTTATCCTCAGTATGGTCGTGCTGGTTACCGCAGTGTCGATCACCTACTTCTCCAGCCACTTCCTCGGACTCGACTTTGGTCTTTCCGCCGGTATGATGGCGGGGGCTCTGACCTCCACCCCGGTGCTGGTTGGTGCTCAGGATGCGCTGAACTCCGGACTCGCCACCATCCCGCACTCGATGGATTTCGACCTGGTGATGGAAAACTTATCTGTTGGTTATGCCATGGCGTATCTGATCGGTTTGATCAGTATGATCATGTTCGCCAAACTGCTGCCCAGGCTACAAAAGCAGAATCTGTCTGATTCCGCGCAGCAGATAGCGCAAGAGCGAGGCCTCGGTAGCTCAGGCCAGCGCAAAGTCTACCTGCCGATCATCCGCGCCTATCGTGCTGGCCCGGAACTTATCGACTGGACCGACGGTAAAAACCTGCGTGAGCTGGGCATCTATCGTCAAACTGGCTGCTACATTGAACGGATTCGCCGTAACGGCATTCTGGCCCACCCTGACGGTGACGCAATTCTTCAGGAAGGCGATGAGATTGCGCTGGTGGGTTTCCCGGACAGCCACGCTCGTCTTGATCCGAGTTTTCGTAACGGCAAAGAAGTGTTCGACCGAAACTTGCTCGACCTGCGCATCGTCGAAGAAGAAATCGTTGTCAAAAGCGACTCGATGGCCGGTAAACGTCTGTCTGATCTGAATCTGTCCGAATACGGTTGTTTCCTTAACCGTGTGGTGCGTGCACAAATCGAAATGCCGATGGATCAAGATATCGTGCTGGCAAAAGGTGATGTGCTGCAAGTCAGTGGTGAGAAAAGCCGGGTACATGGTCTGGCCGAACGGATCGGCTTTATCTCAATCCATAGTCAGATGGCAGACTTACTCGCCTTCTGCAGCTTCTTTATTCTCGGGCTACTGTTTGGTCTGATTACCATGACGTTCGGCCAGGTGTCTTTTGGCCTGGGTAACGCTGTCGGGCTATTGTTGTCCGGGATCACGCTTGGTTTCTTGAGAGCTAACCACCCCACCTTCGGTTATGTCCCTCAGGGGGCACTGAACATGGTGAAAGACCTCGGCCTGATGTTTTTCATGTCCGGTATTGGCCTCAGTGCGGGTGGCAAAATGTTCGAACATCTGGCGCAAGTGGGGCCACAGGTCATCGGCATCGCCTTCTTAGTCAGTGTCGTCCCAGTTGCGCTGGCGTATCTGGTTGGCGCCTACATCCTTAAGATGAACCGCGCATTGTTGTTCGGTGCCATCATCGGTGCACGTACCTGTGCGCCGGCCATGGACATTGTGAACGACTACGCCAAATCAACCATCCCGGCATTGGGTTACGCGGGAACATATGCCATCGCCAACATTTTGATGACCTTAGCCGGTACGGTACTGATCATCCTCAGTTGATCGGTGTGCAGACTCCAAGACTAAAAAAGGCGCTCTACAGAGCGCCTTTTTGTTTCACCGAATCTGTGATTACAGGTTGATGAAGTTGGTTTCAACGGCTGGATTCACGTCTGCGTCGTAATCCACACCTTCGACACCAAAGCCGAACAGCTTAAGGAACTCTTCTTTGTATTCCACGTAATCTGTCAGCTCTTTGATGTTTTCACTGGTGATCTGTGGCCACAGGTTGCGGCAGTGCTGTTGAATGTCATCACGCAGTTCCCAGTCATCCAGACGTAGACGGTTTTTGTCATCCACTTCCGGCGCGCTGCCATCCTCTTTGTACAGACGCTGGCTGAACATGCGGTAGATCTGCTCCATACACCCTTCGTGTACGCCTTCTTCACGCATTTTCTTGAATACCATCGCGATGTACAGTGGCATCACAGGAATTGCCGAGCTCGCCTGAGTGACAACCGATTTCAGTACCGCTACGTTAGCGCTGCCGCCGATAGCCGAAAGCTTGTCGCTAAGTTCTGTTGCGGCGCGATCCAGGTCCATCTTCGCACGGCCTAGTGCACCATCCCAGTAGATAGGCCAGGTCAGTTCAGTACCGATGTAGCTGTAAGCAACGGTTTTACAACCTTCTGCCAGAACACCTGCGTCAGACAGCGCATTAATCCACAATTCCCAGTCCTGACCACCCATTACTGTAATGGTGTCTTCTATTTCTTGCTCAGTAGCTGGTTCTACGCTGGCTTCAATGATCACATCTTTGTTGGTGTCAACCGCCGTTGAAGTGTACGTTTCACCAATCGGTTTTAATGATGAACGAATCAGTTCACCGGTTTCCGGCATCTTACGCACTGGTGAAGCCAGTGAGTACACTACCATATCAATCTGGCCCAGATCTTCTTTAATCAGATCCACGACTTTCTGTTTTGCTTCATGGGAGAAAGCATCGCCGTTGACGCTTTTCGCGTACAGGCCTTCTTCATGCGCCAGCTTTTCAAATGCAGCCGCATTATAGAAACCAGCGGTACCTGGTTTTTTCTCTGTGCCTTCTTTTTCGAAAAACACACCAATGGTTGAAGCACCGCCACCAAATGCCGCAGCGATACGTGAGGATAAACCGTAACCACTTGACGCACCGACCACCAGTACACGCTTTGGCGCGTTTTTGATTGGGCCTTGTGCTTTCGTGTAAGCAATTTGTTCTTTTACGTTTGCTTCACAACCCACCGGGTGAGTTGTGGTACAGATAAATCCGCGAATTCTAGGTTTGATGATCATATTCAACTTCCTTAAAAAATCCCCGCTAGGATAAAAGGTTCGACACGAAATCTCATCTAATTTCTGTAAATTTGCTCAGAAATAGCAAGTGGTTGGAGCACTTTAATCCGGATTCGTGTCCCCACCCAGAGCTTTTCCGCCCAGTATAGACAGCTTTGTCAGCTCTGGTGACCGGTTTGTGTTCAAGCAACATGTTTATTTTTTGATCGCCGCTTCCAAAAAATAGGTGTTGTTACTGATTTTATTCAAATATTCACATTCATGTGCCAGATTGGTTTGGCAACAATAATAATCAACGTAAGGATATACTATGCATTACTCGCCTCTGCTCTCTGGCTTGCTGTTATCGGCACTGGCACCAACTGCTCTCGCGGCGGTCGCCAACGGAGACTTCGAACAGTGGACCAACGGTTCACCCGATCATTGGAGCGTGATCGATTCCGGCATTACAGTGACCGACACTTTTCAACCTCTCTTTTCGGGCTCACGAGCAGCCGCGCTGAACGTCACCACCACCACCCAAAGTGCCACCGATTTTCGCCAGAGCGTCGCCGTGCAAGCCGGCCAACAATACGACTTCAGCGTCCGGGTTTACCATACCGAAGGACATGTGGCAGCGCGCCTTTATGTCGACGGCTATCAGAATTACACCAACCCAGCTATCACGGGTGAATGGCAACAATTGAGCCACAGTTACACCGCCAGCAGTGACGGCAATATTGAGGTCGGGCTGCGCTTTTATGACCAAACCGGTTTTGATGGTCAGGAGCTGGTGTACATTGATGATTTTGCTCCCGCTAGCAACAGTGATGGCGATAATGGGGGAAGCGGCGACAATGGCAGCGGCGGGCTGGATAATCTCTCCAGTTACTATCAAAGTGCAGAAGGCCTGACTGGGTACGCGTTGAAAACTGAGCTGTATAACATCATTAACAGCCATAACGACCAAAGCTACAGTGCACTGTGGACCTTCTACATCAATAATGAGCGCGATACGTACTATGAGCAAGACAGCTCCATACTGGACGTGTATTCGGAAAATCCCGCAGCCAACGACCCTTATACCTACACTGCTGGCAATGACCAATGTGGCACCTACCGCGGTGAAGGCGATTGTTATAATCGCGAGCACGCCTTCCCACGCAGTTGGTTTGGCGGCGCTGTCGCACCGATGAACACCGACGTGCACCACATTTTTCCAACCGATGGCTACGTTAACGCCAAGCGCAGCAGTTACCCTTACGGCGAAGTCAGCAGTGCGTCCTACACCTCTGCTAACGGCTCGAAACTTGGCAGTGCCAAAACGGAACTCGGTTACAACGGTACCGTCTTTGAACCGATTGATGAGTTTAAAGGTGACATCGCCCGAGCGTACTTCTATATGGCAACCCGCTATCAGAACGTGATTGCCGGCTGGGAGAACAACAGCAGTTATGGCGACGCCGTCTTAGATGGCAGCTCGGACAAAGTCTACGAAGACTGGTTCCTGAGCATGCTGGTTGATTGGCATCAACAAGATCCGGTCAGCCAGAAAGAGCGGGATCGCAACGATGCGGCATACACTTTCCAGGGCAACCGCAACCCTTTTGTTGACTACCCACAATTTGTCCACGAGATCTGGGGGCAATAAAACAAAAAGGCACCCTATCGGGTGCCTTTTTCAGATGCTCGTGACGCTTACTTTCAGGCGACACTGTTCAGTTTCGGTTTGTTACTCGTCTCCTGCGTCAGGACTTCACTAAAGTCATGACTGAAGTGGTCAACCTGAATCGCCTGATAGCGCAGCGTATCGGCTTCCAAAATCTGATCCACTTCTTTCTGAGTCAGTACATTCTGTTCCAAAGCCTGCTCCAGACGATCTTTCAGCAGTCCTTTACGCGCTACTTTACCGTCTTTCGCCGCACGCATCAGTTTACGCTCCAGAGATTTCACTCCGTACATCGCGAGGAAAGCCCGCTCCATCAAACCGACACTGTCGTCCGCGTCCTGGCCGATGTAGCACAAGTGAGTCAGACGGTCACGGTGTGCACCCGGTGTCATCAGGCTCTCTGCCAGTTTAACAGACAGATCATCATTTGGACGCTCAAAGTGGTTACCCAGTGGGAACACCAGCAGTTTAAGCAAGCGACCCGCTGCTTTATTCGGGAAGTTAGTGTACGCCTCTTGTAGCGATTTAGCCGCATGATAGAAACAATGCTGCATCGCGTAGTGAACATAATCGAGATCCTGCTGCTGGCGACCTTCATCTTCGTATTTCTTCAGCGTTGCAGACGCCATATACAGGTAGCTGAGACCATCCCCCAGTCGCGCTGAGATCATCTCTTTGCGTTTCAGTTCGCCACCCAGAGTCAGCATGGCAAAGTCCGCGCTGACCGCCAGAGCCCGGCTCAGACGCGTCAAATCCTGGTAATATGGCTTCGTCGGGCCACTCATATCCGCTTTGACGAAGTAGGACCCGGTCAGAGCGGCACCAAATGCGCCCAGTGTATTTTTAGTCGCGTGAGCAATGTGTTTGAACAGCAGGCTATCGAACTCATCCGCCCCTTGTTTCTCATCCGGATTTGCCGCCGCTTCCATCTCTTTCAATACGTATGGGTGACAACGGGTCGCTCCCTGACCAAAGATCATCAGGTTACGGGTCAGAATGTTTGCCCCTTCCACCGTGATAGCAACCGGAATACCGAGATAATGGGTACCCAGGTAATTCATCGGGCCATCCTGAATGGCACGACCTGAGTGAATGTCCATCGCATCATTCAAAATGGTGCGCGCCATTTCTGTCATGTGGTATTTGGCAATTGCCGTCACAATCCCTGGTTTCTCTTTTAGATCCAACGATGTGGTCGTCAGGGTACGGGTGGCTTCAAGCAGGTAAGTCAGACCACCGATGCGTCCCAGCGCCTCTGCCACACCTTCGAACTTACCAATCGACATGCCAAACTGTTTACGCACATAGCTGTACGCACCAGTGGTGCGCGACGTCAGGTGGCCAATCGCCGTACCCAGTGCTGGCAAGGAAATACCGCGTCCTGCTGACAGACACTCCACCAGCATACGCCAACCTTTACCCGCGTATTCCTGACCACCAATCAGCCAGTCCATTGGAATGAACACATCTTCGCCACGCGTCGGGCCGTTCATAAATGCCAGACCCAGCGGATCATGACGCTCGCCGATGATCACACCTTCGTGGTCTGCCGGGATGAGCGCACAGGTGATGCCAAGCTCTTTCTTGTCGCCCAGCAAATTGTCCGGATCGTACATTTTAAAAGCCAGGCCCAGCACGGTTGCCACTGGCGCTAAGGTGATGTAACGCTTGTTCCAGTTCAGACGGATACCGAGTACTTCTTTTCCTTCATGTGTGCCGTAACACACGATACCCTGATCCGGAATACCACCAGCGTCCGAACCCGCCTCTGGGCCAGTTAACGCAAAGCATGGAATATCGGTGCCGTCGGCTAGGCGAGGCAACCAGTAATCTTTCTGCTCCTGAGTACCATAATGAGACAACAGCTCACCCGGACCTAAAGAGTTCGGCACCATCACGGTCACCGCCGTGCTGATGCTGCGGGTCGCAATGCGTGACACGATGGTCGAGTTCGCCAGAGAAGAAAACTCACGGCCACCATACTCTTTGGAAATGATCAGTGAGAAGAAACGTTCTTTCCGCAGGTATTCCCACACTTCTTTCGGCAAGTCACGGTCTTCTTTAACAATTTTATGGTCATCCAGCATGGTCAGCAGGGTTTCCAGTTCATTGTCCATAAAAGACTGCTCTTCAGCGGTCAGCGTCGGTTTTGGGTATTGGTGCAGCTTGGTGAAATCAGGTGATCCCGAGAACAGCTCACCATCCCACCAGACACTACCCGCCTCCATTGCCTCTTTCTCCGTACTGGACAACGGAGGCAACACTTTCTTGAAGAGTTTGAATGCCGGGTCACTAATCCATTTTCTTCGTAGAGAGCACATAATCAGATCCTTTTGTTCACAGGTAAGGGCCTACGCCCTTTTATACTTTTGTTATCTGTTCAAAGTTCTATTCGACAGCCACGCCGGCTGCGAGGTATGGGATCAACTGGTCAACCACCGTTTTGGGGTCCACCTTCTGACCAAAATCGTTCTCTGCAATTTCCGCCAGCGCCTTACTCGAGGCCATGGTGAATACGCAGGTTCCTAACGTAAAGTGCAAACGCCAAAACAACGTCTCTTGCGTCAGACGCGGGTTGGCTTTCAAAACTGAATCGGTAAACAGTTTCAGCGTATCCTGATAACGCGTGGTAATAAACCAACGCAGATGCCCCTGCACGTCAGTATAGCCACGGCCAATCAGTAACATAAAACGACTGGTGCCATTTGGGCGCACATCGTTCAGTGACTTGAGCGGACCGCGCAGAGATTCAAACACTTGCGCCATTTCATAGCTTTCATCCAGATTCAGGTTAATCAGCGCATCCTGAACGGCAGGCATAAATGCTTCCAGATAACGATTCAATACCGCACGAACTAACGTCTTCTTATCGCCAAAATGATAGTTCACCGACGCCAGGTTTACCCCTGCTTTACTGGTTATGGTACGCAGCGAAGTGTCATTGAAACCGTGCTCGGCGAACAAGGCTTCCGCGACGTCCAGAATTTTGTCTTTGGTACTGTTTCGTGGGGCCATTTTAATCACTCGTATTAAACAACTGTTTGAAATATACTCGCGGCACATTTATTTAACAAGCAATTAACATCACACTTTTGAGTATTGGTCGGACCAGATATCGGTAAGGTCTTAATAATCAGTGAAAATTGCGCGCAAAGAAAAATAGGATTTTTTTTCGATTTGAAGGGAACTGTTTGACGTTTGTCCGGTCTATTTAAGAGTAGTTAGCAATGCATTGAAAGTTTAACGGCCGTCAAGCTTGTCCTTACTGCTCACTACACAGATTTATGCTGCTTTTTCTTATTAACTCCTATGTTTGTATCCGCCCAGAACCAGATTGTTCTGGGCTTTTTTTATTGGGTCGCTAACTTAGGCAAACACCCAGCGCTGACACAAATAGAAATTGCTCAGCATACCGGCTGCAATTCCGGCGATAAACGCTGCAGCCGTGCCAAACGGCGAGCTGTGCGTCAGGGTGACAACAACGTGAAATACCGTCAGATTCGGCACTAGAGACAACCCTGCGCCCATCAAGGCTTTGCGCCATTGTAACCACTTGCTCTGACAAACGGCATCGCTGAACGTGAGCCTGCGATTTCCAACCCAGGTGACGCTCGCCGCGGCGAAAAAAGCCAAAGTACGTGCCATGAGTAGTGGTAAGTGCAACAACATCAGACCAGCGGTAAACACCAAGGAATCCACCACAAAGCCACACGTACCGACCAGCGCGAAGAAACTCAGTCGACGCACTATCATGATGGTTTCACGCACTGATAGAGGGCCCTGCCACTTTTGGCGGCGTAGGCCACCACACAAGTCAGTTTCTGCTCGGCAACCACGTGATCGACCTCTTTTTCTTTGCCAATCAGTTGTACTCGCGAGTACTGCTCAAGCGGCGTGTCCGAGGCGAGTTTCCGGGCCAGACCGTGACTGTAAAACTGACCAGAGAACGGGCGTTTACCCACGTAAAACGTTGCTACTCCGGGGCGGGTCAGTTGCCAGATGGCTTTGTCGCTGCGTTTCTCTGATGGCCCGAAGTGCAGATACCCCACGGCAACAATCAAGAATAATGGCACCACACCCGCGGTCACTTTAAACCAAAGCTGTTCCTGGCGACTACCGCGCAGCACCATGGCGATGAGCAGCCCCAACGCAGGCACACCCGGTAACACGTAAGCAGGCAGGATATTCCCGGCCATGGTAAACAGCAGCATCGGTGACACCAGCCACAACACCAGAAAACTGAGTAATTGCTTCTGCTCGCAAGCCCAGGTCTGAACATGCTTGCGCTTACGCCAATACATCACCGGCAATACCACAGACCATGGCGCGGCAGAAGCGAGCCAGAACAGCCAAATCATCCCGCGCGGTTCATCGTGCGCGCTGCCATACAAGTCCCCTTGCCAACCGCTGACCACAAAGCGTTTGAAATGCTCACCGACAATAAAGTAATCGAGAAATCCAGGCGTGGCTTGCTCTGCGAGCACGTACCACGGCAATGCGATCGCACTCATCAGCAGCGTGCCGCCAATCAAAGGAAAACGTCGCCACAAGACTCGCCAGGCGCCCGTTACACTGTGCTGCAAAAACAGCCATGGCATCACCGCCAAGCCCACTAACACCAACACCACAGGCCCTTTAGCCAACAAACCAATCGCAAGACCAACAAAGCCAATGTAACCCCAACGGCGTTCACCGAGCCAGCAGAGATAAAAACCGAGCATCGCCAGAGTCATCCCCAGCATCAGCGCCATATCGGTCATCACTGCGCCCGCCGCGATGGAAAACAGGCCACACGTCGCCAGCACCAGTGCCGTCACCAACGCATCGTATCCCTGCCGACGCGCAAACCAGGCCATCAGGACGATCACCAAAACGCCAGCGAGCCAGTGAGGCATCCGCACCGCAAACTCGTTGACGCCCAGCAATTCAATACCCGATGCGCTCATCCAGGTGAACAACGGCGGTTTCCCCCAAAACGGAACGCCATAATCAAACTGCGGTGTCAGCCAGTTACCGGTTTCCACCATCAGGCGTGCCATTTCTCCGTAGCGTGCTTCTGTGGTGTCCATTAGTGGGTACGTACCGAGTGACAAAAGCCGGATCAATAACGCCGCGATCAACAGCGTCCACAGGTGAATTGGGTTGATTTTCACGCGCGCTTCTCCTGCTTGGCACTGTCGTGACTATTTTGTTCAGCAATGCTTTCAACGATGTACAACGGACGACGCTTGGTTTCAATGAAGATTCGGCCAATGTATTCACCCATCACCCCGATACAAAGCAGTTGAATGCCGCCCAGTGCCAATTGCACCACCATCATGCTTGGGTAACCTGAAACGGCGTCACCGAACAGCAGTGTTTTCACGACAATCACCGCCCCATACACAAACGCAGACAGTGCAATCAACGAACCTAAGATGGTCGCCAGTCGCAACGGACGAATTGAGAAAGAGGTGATGCCATCCACAGCCAGACCAAGCAGTTTGAGGTAGTTCCATTTGGTATCGCCGCAAAAGCGCGCATCGCGGTCAAAAGGCAAGGTGGCCTGACGAAAGCCCGGCCAGGAAAAAATTCCTTTCATGTAGCGGTTACGTTCAGATAAGGTATTAATGTGATCAACCACTTCACGACTGAGTAAGCGAAAATCGCCAACGTTCTCTGGCACTTCCACCTTCGTCAGGGTATTGAGCAGGCGATAAAACAGAGCTGCTGACGTGCGCTTCAACCAGCTTTCACCCAAACGCCGGCGACGCTGCATATTGACCACATCGTATCCCTCCCGCCATTTCGCCAACATCACGGGGATCAGCTCCGGTGGATCCTGCAGATCCGCATCAAGCAGGATCACCGCCAACCCCTGGCAATGCTCCAGTCCGGCGCTCATGGCCGATTCTTTACCAAAATTACGACTCAAACCGATACAAGTCACCCGGCTGCTGCCCGGGTCCAGTCGTTCCACCAACGTACGGCTGGTATCTGTACTGCCGTCATCGACATAGACAATTTCGCAGCGATCCGGCAGTGAATCCAACACACACGTCAAACGTTGATGGAAAACAGGCAGCACATCCGCCTCATTATAAAAAGGCACAATCACCGATAAGGTACATGGCGGGGTAATTCGTGGTAACGTATCGTTTGAGTAGGTCATAGCGGTTATCCCAGCGGTTTCAATAGGATTACCCTAACTGCCCGGATGTGAATGATGTGTTGTCGACATATTTTTCACGCTGATTTTGTTCCTATAGCCGCGCGAAAAGAAAAGGGCCCTGGACACATGAAACGAATCCTGTTGGTGGAAGACAACCGCGAAGTTGCTGGTATCTTGTTTGATTACTTTGAATGTATGGACATGGAGCTTGATTACGCCGACAACGGCGAGCTGGGCTTGCAACTGGCGATGGAAAACCATTTCGATATCATCATTCTCGATCTGATGCTGCCTCGAATGGACGGCCTGACCGTGTGCAATAAGTTAAGGGATTCGGGCAATACCACGCCCGTATTGATGCTGACCGCCCTGGACAACAAACAAGACATGCTGAAAGGCTTTGAACACGGCGCCGACGACTATCTGACCAAACCGTTTGATCTCGAAATTCTCGAAGCTCGCATGAATGCCCTGATCCGTCGTTACCATGGCAAAGTGGCCAGCTGCGAGCTGAGTTTCGGCAGTTTAAAGATCGATCAGAAAACCCGCAAAGCCTACCGCAATGACAAACTGCTGGCGCTGAACCCAACCACGTACACGATCCTCGAAATGCTGTGCAGCAAAGCACCGGAGCTGGTCACCCGTCAGGAGATCGCACGCAAATTGTGGGACGAAGAAGAACCGAACAATGACGTATTACGCAGTCACATCTACCAACTGCGCAATCAGCTCGACAAGCCATTCAGCGTCCCCATGCTGACCACCATCCCCAAAATTGGCTTTCGTCTGGAGAACGTGTAGTGAAGCGCCCTTTTCTCTACAGCACCAAAACACTGACCGGCAAACTGGCACTGTTTTTTTCTGGCGTGTCACTAATCCTCGGCGCAGCCACACTACTGATCTTTCTCGCAGCCTTACAATGGTCAGAAGATCGCGTGGGCGAACGACGCATCCAGATTGACCGTGATGAAGCAGCCACGCGTTTCCTGCATGGTGAGAACGGCAAAATCGTCATTGATGTCCTGACCGATGCTTACAACGATGTCAGGCTGGTTCCAGAGCCTTACCGGACTTACATCCAAGGAAAACATACCTTTCTTGCTGAAGTGGGGGAAGATCCGAACTCGCGGATGGTTCTGGTCTCACATTACTATACCAATGGGCAACAAAAACCGTTAATCCTGCTGACCAAGATCGACGCTGTCGAGTTCGGTGCAGAGGAGATGACGTTCGCCGGGATCCTGGTGCTGAGCTGTGTGGCAGTCATGTTGTTCATCTTCGGTACTTTGCTGTTTCGTCTGTCTGAAAAACTGATCGAACCCATCAACGACCTAACCTTGCAACTTGAACGACATAAAGGGGACTCCAGCCACCATTTCACCATCAAACCCGGTGCTGCCATCGAATTTCAGACATTAGCCGATGAAATGAACCGCTATCGAAGTGAAATCCATACCGTACTCAAACGCGAACAGGCGTTTGCCCGTTATGCCAGCCACGAACTCAGAACCCCGCTGACCATCATCAAAGGGGCCGAAAAACTGATGAGCAAGAATCAGGATGCGGAGTTTCAACAGCGGCAACGACAACGTATCGATGATGCGACACTGCAGATGAGTACCATGATCGATGCTCTGCTCGGCCTGGTGCGCTACGAGCGCGATGAAAGCAATACGCCCTACCGGATGTTTACCGCCAGTGAACTGAGCAGGATCGTTGAACAAAACTCGCATCAGGCCTGGGAGAAAGCCATTCAGATTCATCAAGACGTCGATGCGGAGCCAGACGTTCAAGCCTCGCCCGCCGTGATGAACATGATTGTCGGTAACCTGATTCGCAATGCGATTGCGGCAACAAATCAAGGCGAGATCCACATTCGCCTCACCGAAAATAGTCTGGTGATTAACGACCAGGGCGAAGGGCTGGACACAACACCAAATAAAGACGGGCATGGCCTGGGGCTGCTTATCGTGGATGATCTCTGCCGTCGTTATCACTGGCAGTTCAATCTGACCAATCGCGCTGATGGTGGCTGCCGGGCTGAAATTGACTTCGGTTCGCCTGCCGTTAACTCCCCGGAGATTGTGCCCGAGGCTTAAGCCAGATCATGTCAATCTGCTCGATTTATACTATTATGCTGGGCTTTTTGTGATCCCATGAAGTCAAAATGAACCTAAGCCAAAGTCCGATAACCCAGCACTGTTTCGAGCAGATTCCGTTTTTTCTCAAACGGGACGATCAGTTACACAGCCACTTCAGTGGTAACAAGGCTCGCAAATTTATGTCTTTGCTGAAGCAGGATTTGCCGGGTATCACCACGCTGATTTGCTATGGCTCTGCCCAATCAAACGCGCTTTATTCGCTGGCGGCCCTGGCCCGAATCAAGGGCTGGCAGCTGGAGTTTTATGTCGACCATATCGCCCCATGGCAAAAACAGCGTCCAACCGGCAATTACCGCGGCGCACTCGATCTTGGCGCTCACATCCTGGATGTGCGTGAGCTCAGCTCTGCAGCGATGCACCCACGTGACTACATTACGCAGATTCGTCAACCGGGAGACGAGTGCCTGGTGGTGCCCGAAGGTGGACGTAGCCGCGAAGCCGAAGCTGGCGTTCGTCAGTTGGGTATGGAGCTCCTCAGTTGGGCACGGTTTCAAGTCAAACAACCGTTAGTCGTGGCGCTACCGGCTGGTACCGGGGCAACCGCCTTATATCTGCATAAAACGCTCAAACCCCATGGCATCGAGGTGCTGACTTGTCCTTGTGTTGGCGGGACCGAATATCTGCGCCACCAATTCCATGAACTTGGTGAGCAGGATCATCCGCAAATTCTCACCCTCGACCACAAACATCATTTCGGCAAACTCTATCGTGACGACTACCGCACCTGGCAAGCCCTTCTGGCTCAGACCGACGTCGAATTCGATTTGCTGTATGACCCGATGATGTGGCGCTGTTTGTTGAACTGGTATCACGCCAATCGAGATAAAACCCTGCTCTATATTCACCAGGGTGGTATTTTAGGCAATGAAAGTATGCTCCCGAGATATCAAAGAAAATTTGATTGAGCAGATAACGGATATGAGGCAGACAATGAACAAATCATTTGCAGTACTATTGATGATGATAGCACCGGTAGCCGCCGCTAAAGTCATCACAACACCGGGCGAAAAACCACTCGTCGCACTGGACGGCTCAGACATCGCCAAACGTGTGTGCTATTACCAGGATCAGGCGTATTCACTCGGTGCGATGGTGCAGGTCGGTGACCATTACATGGTGTGCAAAGAGGCCAACAGTTTTGAAACCAATGGCGCTCTTAAATGGGTCACCTTGGAAGAGAAGAAGAAGCCGCAGTAGTTCAGCGAATCCCGCCCATCAGGGTGTATTTTTCTTCCAGAAATTCTTCCAGACCCTGATGGCCACCTTCACGCCCTAAACCGGATTCTTTTACACCCCCAAACGGTGCCGCCGCCGTTGAAATTAATCCTTCATTGATCCCGACCATACCACTTTCCAGTTGCTCACTCATGCGGAATGCACGCGACAGAGACTGCGTATAACAGTATGCGGCAAGGCCAGATTCCACCGCGTTAGCCCGGGTGGTGACTTCCTCTTCGGCCGAAAAACGGAAAATAGCTGCTAACGGACCGAAGGTTTCATCACTGGCCACCAGCATGTCATCGCTCATTTCGGTGATCACATGCGGCTCCACAAACCAACCCTGCTCGCTCAGTTGACCAAATTGAATCTGACCGCCTTTCTCCACCGCGTCTTCAATATGACGACGGACCTTGTCAACCGCGGCCTGATTGATCAGCGGACCAATATCCGCTCCAGTCAGACCGTCACCGACCTTAAGCCGGGCAACTTTATCGACCAGCTTTTTGACAAACTTGTCGTGCACGGCTTCATGTACGTAAATTCGGTTGGCGCACACGCACGTTTGACCGGCATTGCGGAATTTGGCAATCATCACGCCATCCACCGCGGCATTGAGATCCGCATCCTCAAAGACAATAAACGGCGCATTGCCGCCCAATTCCAGCGACAGCTTCTTCACATTGAAGGCGCTCTGTTCCATCAGCAGCTTGCCAACACGGGTCGAGCCGGTAAAAGACAGTTTGCGGACTTTGGTATTCTTGGCAAAGCGCTCTCCAATGCGCTCTGCATCCGCGGTCATCACCTGTAACAGACCGGCAGGCAAATCCGCCCGCTGCGCCAATTGCGCCAGTGCCATCGCCGTAAACGGGGTGTCCGGCGCCGGTTTGAGCACCACGCTGCACCCGGCAGCAAAAGCCGGGCCACATTTGCGCGTGATCATCGCGGCTGGAAAGTTCCAAGGTGTAATGGCCGCTACCACTCCAACGGGCTCTTTGGTCACCAGAATCCGGGCATCGGCCTTATGACTCGGCACAATCGTGCCGTAGGCGCGCTTCGCTTCTTCGGCATACCACTGAATGAAGCTGGCAGCGTAGCGGATCTCGCCCTGCGCTTCTGCCAATGGCTTGCCTTGCTCACTGGTCAGAATGGTCGCCAGATCATCCAGGTTGTCCATGATCAGCTCATACCAGCGATAAAGTACTTGGGATTTATGTTCAGCGGTCGTCTGCTTCCATGCCAGATGCGCCTGATGTGCACTGTGGATGGCCGCCTCTATCTGCGCGCAGGTCAGGTTGGGCACCGTGCCGAGTACCTCGGCATTGGCAGGGTTAGTGACGGTGGACGTCGCAAGGTTATCGCTGTCGAACCACTGGTTATCGATAAAACAGTGCTGTTGGAACAGGCTGGCATCGTTAAGCTTGATCATGGTGTTACCTCAGAGCGGACGTGAGAACTCACGCAGAATATGAAGAAGGTATCAGTATAACGTGAATGTTGTGTGATCCCAGCGTTTTACCGTATCAGTTACATAAAACGCCTCAGCAAAAGCACGGCCCTTTAACTTATCAAAATACGTCTCTGAGCAGAAAATAACCGCCCGGCATTCTGAATAGCCACCTTACGTTTCATTGCACTTTTGAATCAACTACTCAGACCAGATATAAAACCCATTTATAAACTGCTTAATAACTATATTATTAGTCACATAATTTATAATTCTAAACACTTTGCACCAAGGGAATGGTGGCATGGATGTTTCTCCCATTTGATAAGGTATCCTGTGGAAAGAAAATCTATAACACTCACCGCCCTGGCATTCGCTGATGCACCCACAACATCGATTTCCGGGCCAATCGAAGTTTTGTCTATTGCTGCGAATCTGGCGGGCGCACCGGAACCGGTCGTCCATATTGTCACTCAGGACAATCAACCTATCCGGGGCATGGGGGGCGTCATCATCTCGCCCACCATTGATATCGAACAGGTTACTCAAACGGATATCCTGCTGATCGGATCGATCGGATTTCCAGACAGTAATCTGGCGACTCTGGGTAACGACACACTTGAGTGGCTCAAACAGTTCGAGTCACACGGTATTCCAATTGTCTCTATTTGTTCCGGCGCATTTGTGCTGGCCAAAGCACAGATGCTGGAAAGCCGCACCGCCACCACACACTGGCATTTTGCCAATATGTTCCGCGATATGTTTCCGGACACCCGCTTGCAGGTGGATCGCCGTGTCACCTGTGACAACAACCGCTACTGCACCTCTGGGATCAGCGGATACAGCGACGTAATGATGCTGATCGTCGAACAGTTTTTTGGCCTGTCGGTCCGTGAAAGCTGCCACCAGTTTATTTTTGGCGATACCGATCAGGTTCAGCAGAAAGCGCTGGCGAACTTCATTCCGTACCGTCAGCATAACGACACGCTGATCCATCAGTTGCAAGACTGGATGCACAGCAGCCCGACCCTGGAATTCTCAGTCAATGTGCTGAGTAAACGAGTCCATCTGAGCGACCGGCAGATGAAGCGACGATTTAAACTGGCAACCGGTCAAACGCCCATTCAGTACATCCAGCAAATTCGGCTCTCCATTGCCAAAGATAAGCTGGAGAAAACCAAGCAGACCATTGAAGACATCAGCCGTGAAGTAGGCTATGAGGATGTACGTTACTTCAGGGAGTTGTTTAAAAAATCCAACGACATGACGCCGTTAGAATACCGCAAACGCTATCAGCGCTAACCAATAAAAACACAGCGGGCTCTGGCCCGCCATGTTGGCAAGGATCACGCGGCTTCCGGGTGTGGAGGCAGTACCAACAACCCTTTTAGCGCTTTCTTGGCCTTTTTGCGTTTCGACATGGCTTTTTTGGCCTGCTTGGCCTCGTCGTGTTGCGCCCGGGCGCGATTCTTGATCCCGGCCTCTGCGTTCGTCATTTCGTCTTCATCGTCCAGATCATGCACGCCATCCACTCCCAGCGAACTCATGTATTGATCCATGGCCTGTTGATGTGGCTTTGATACCTCATCATGGAGGGTTAACGTCCCGCCTTTTAACGACAGGCTGGCGTCAATCGGTAAACGCCATAACTCTTCCGCCAGTGTTTTATGGTCGGCGTCGAGCTGCACCATGTACATCTGCAGTTTCTCGTTACAACGCGTGACAACCACCGAATTCACTTTGAGATCCAGTTTGGCATCACGACGGCGCTGATAGTTTTTGGTGGTCAGGTGATGGAACATGCCATCCCACAAGATGACTTTGAGCAACATCGGATTCACGGTGGTGTCAAAATCCACACCGGTGCCCACACCTGCTGAAGCGCTGGCCGCCATACGCAACTTAACATCGCCGGACCCACGCACAATCGATTCAATGATGCCGTTCACCCCGACCCCGGCAGAGACTTCACCGGACACTTTGCCCGACACGGCGTTGATACCACGCGCCTTGAACGTCATTGACGTCGAACCTTTGGCTTTCGCACCCACAAAAGCACCTCCCGCCAGGGTGAAAGCCAGTACCTCGTCTGCGCCCATGATGTTACTGGTGTTGAGTGCGGCTTTATACTCTGCTTTTACTTCAGCCCCGACAAACAGCTCAGCTTCGTTGGTCATGGCCATGATCTGGCCGACCGTCAGTTGGTGCGTTACGGTTAACCTCAGCCCGGCTTCTGCCGCCAGAACCGCGTTGACGCCCAGATCAATACCCGGGATCAGCTGTATCGGCACAAATCCGTTGCGGTTTTCCAGCTCATCTTCGGTAAAGTCGGTGTACTTTTTACCGATGTTCACTCCGGGCATTTCAACAATATTGGGCTCTTGCTTACCCGCTCCGCCTTTCAGATACGTGGCGCCGCCACCGGTGCCAAAATTGGCGTGCATATTGGCACTGACCAAGGTTTTGGCTCCTGCTGCCGCGGCACCGGTCAGCTCATTACGGATGCAGCCTAAGTCCCAGCTTTTGGTGATTTCGACTTTAGCTTCAGCAAACAGCTCCGCGCTTTCATCGATCGACAGCGCACCGTTCTCAGAGTCACACTTGCCTTTCACCTCGGTTTTTTTGCCGCGCTGGCGGCTCATTTGCAACAGACGCTGCTTCTTGTAGTAATCGTTAAGTACCTGCCACAACGCGTCGTCGGCTCGGCCATGTTTCTGGTAGGCCTGATTGAGTGACTCGACCTGAGCATCCAGCAGTTGCGCCTGGATCCGGCCGAGTTCGCCACTCTGCTTGATGCCATTTTGCAAATTTTGCAGCAAACGCTGCTTATGCAGCAGGAATTGAAAAAACGTTCGGTTAATAAACTTAGCCCGGACAGACTCATTCGGTGTCCGGCTTGGTCGGACGACTTTAATGATGTCGGGATATTTACGGGTGACCAGAGAAACCAGGATATGCCACAGCGGATGCTCGGTTACGTCAGTGGCACTGTAACCATAACTGCTACTGAGCTTTTTGTGATGGACAAACATCATGGTTTCCAGCACGGAGTAAATCACATCCACACCACGCTGAATATAGGGGATAGCGCGATAGGAGTTTTTCTTGCCGAGTCCGGCACTGAGCGTGTCCAGCCACTGCTCTAGGTGTCGGGTACAGCTTCCCATCGGCAACAGATTACCGCGTTCGTTCTTTATCATGAATATATCAAATTCAAGCGAACGTTGAGTCGGGTTGGTCATAGGCCTTTCCTTTTTATTAACGTGTAACCAGAAACAACAGAGGCCGTGAAAAATCACAGCCCCTGTTACCTTCATCAGAATGTGCTCAGAATGTCCTGCTCTGATTGATCAGTGATCTGATCCAAGCCTTCCATATAAGCGTTGATGGTGAACGCTGTCGCCTCCATGGCTTTGCACATACCAGATATTTTTTCGACGTAGTGCTTTACTTCATAAAGACTCATCGCCGCATCCTCACGGCTCTTAACCAAAGCGCCGAGAGCGGCGGTATTGGTCGGATCTTGATGAAACTTCTGACTGCACACATTCATCTGCTGTTTGCGTGCATTGAGGATCTCCACCGACTGTTTGAGCTTGTACAAATTCCGCTGAATTTGTGGCCCTAAGTCAGCAATGTCTTTCGCCTGCCATTTGGCTTTTTTTCGGTTATATTCCTGCTTGCCCAACTTGGCGGTCAGCATATTGCTGTTACCCGCAGCAGTGTATTCTCCTTTCTTGCGCGCGCGCCGCTTGCCGGTGTACTTACCCACCGCGTACTCGCCAGCCTTGATGCCCAGCTTGGCGATCTCACCAAGCGGGACCACGCTCAACGGCACTTTAACAACCTTCATTGGGTTCTTTTTCAGCGAACGTGCCATGTCCTGTGCCTTGCGCTGCATTTTGTAGAATCGTTCGCCCTGGTGCTTGGCGTAAACCTGCTGCGCACCGGTCAACCAGGCCTGACCGGATTTCCCTTGCAGTTGGGAACGTCGGTCTGCCGACAATACCGAAGGCGTGGTGAAGGCAGACACGCTGTTGGCCGTTTTCTGGCTGATATACTGGTGGAATTTCTGCTTTACCTCTTCCACCGCCTGAGCCTTCTCTAGCTTGCTAAAGCCAAGCTCAATTTTTTCCACCGGAATATCGACGGCCTTGCCAAGTGGCGTACTCTCAAAAATACCGGTCGTGAAATCAAACGCGCTGTCCCCAATGGCAACGCCGTTAAATTCACCGGCCGTCGCCTGGTCATAAATGGTTTTTCCCAAGGAAGTGGCATTTTGTAAATCATTTATCATTTTGTTGTTCTCTCAGATTGTTTAATATCGGCTGCCACACCGTCCCGAACGCTTTGAAGCGCCTGGAGTAATAGGCGGTCATGCGCAAAAGGCATGACCTGATCGATGATGTTAATCAGCGCATACCAGTCATCTCCCGTTTGCACCAGCCCTTCCCCACGTACCTGCTGGCCGGTGGCGAACATAGGTGTCACCTGCCATTCAGACAGTGCTTCCCGGGATGTGCCAATGCGATAACTCGCGCCGAAATCAATCAATCGAATTGTTTGGGTCGTGGGAACATACACAATGTTTGAGGGCTTGATGTCCCCATGAACCCAGCCCCGCGCGTGGCAGTGTTGAATCACCGACACGAGCGCAGGCAAAACTGCGACAAACAGAGCCAGATCGGCCTCATCAAATTCACTCAGTGGCATCGCCGATGAATCGAACTCCAGCATTAAGGCCTGCCTATCAGTATCCACCGCATGCACACGCTGAACGCCGACGCCACGACAGGCCTCCAGCGCCTGCCATTCTCGCCACATGGCCTCTGGCGACGCATAGTGCTTAACGTAAGTCTGCGCTTGCTCGGCAGGCTCCGTTTTGGCCCCTACCTGTTCGGCCCTGACCATCACAACTGCTTGGGCAGACTGAAGTGGGTGAACAGGGACTTATCCAACGTCTGATTGGAATCACGCAGGGTGTAATCCAGTACGATGTTGTTGTCGCTGATCTTGTAATTCAGCTTGCGTACTAACCGGCTTGCCGTCGCACTACTGTCGCCCTCAAACAGCGCGCGGAACAGGGCCCACTGGCCTGTGTATGCCTGGGTCGCAACACGATTGTCCCCTTTGTAAAAGTTGGCGCTCAGGTAGCCGTCTACCCCGGTTGTCGGCCAGTCCACTTCACGCCACACGCGTGGGCCGTGCTTGTAACTGAACACGCTTTCCGCTTCTCTCAGCTGGAACTCTGTTACGTCCGTACTCATCGAGCTGGCTTTGAGGCCAAGTTTCAGCGCCAACTCCTGCCCCGTGGGACCAAAGAAGGTTTTACTCAGTCGGCGAGCCCGTTGCAGTTGCTGACGGCTGGTTTGGCTAATGGGTAGGGTCACACCATCGACTTCGTGCAACTTGAGCACTCCGTTGTCCCAGTAAACAAATGGCTTGAGTAACTGGTCAACAAACTGGTCTACCCGACCTTGTGGTTTAAAGAACTGGGCGAAATCGTTGAGGTTCACTTCACCACGACCCTGCAACGCGAACGGGAAACGTCCTTCAATTGCGGCCACGTAAAACTGGTAGACCTGTTCGTCCCACTGTTTGTCGAGGTAGCT
Source organism: Vibrio sp. V38_P2S17PM301 (assembly GCF_009904845.1). Taxonomy (NCBI): domain Bacteria; kingdom Pseudomonadati; phylum Pseudomonadota; class Gammaproteobacteria; order Vibrionales; family Vibrionaceae; genus Vibrio; species Vibrio sp. V38_P2S17PM301. The sequence continues at coordinate 112,985 of NZ_WXWO01000100.1, forward strand.
CACACTGCCCGTCACGACCTGGCGCCACGCCTGTGCACTGATGTTTTTGGTCCACTGTGCTACCGGCCCGGGCGCTTTGGCCCCCAGACGCTGAAATTCAACAATCGCATCCTGGCTGCCTTCCGCATGGGCGAGCGCATAGCCGTGAAACGCCTTGCCCGGATTGGAGCTGGATAATGCGGCATCGTAGTAGGTGTTGAGCGCATCAAACTGCTGGATAAGGCCATCCAGTGGCACCGCATCTCCGGCTTTCCCGCTACCGTTGACATAGTTGGCAAACGACAGGAACGCTTCATTAACAACAAATGAAGGTTGCAAGCGCAGCAGCTTTTCGCCGACGGCACGGTTGAGTTTGTCTGCCGTGCGCAACCCCTTAGCAACCTTCTTCAGCCCCAGCTGACTGGCCGTCCGTTTATTCTCTTTGGTGTCCGGCTGTTCTTCGACGGCGAGCGTCGTGTTGACCACCACCGCGCCGAGCACGTCTAGCACCGGGCTGGTGGCCGGCTCACGTGCACTTCTCAGCGCGTAGGCCAACTCCACCGGGCTGTTAAACTGGCGGATGTGGATGTTATTGATCAGATCTTTCCAGTAGTAGATGTAGTCGGCAAAGTAGAGGCGCTGGATCTGCTTACTCAAATCCGTCAGCTCGGCAATCGATGCTCCCGACATGTCGCCCTGAATGGCTTTGAACTCACTCAATTGCTTACGCAGCAATTCTGACTTAGCACTCAGATCGATCTGGCTGTAACCCTGCTTAGTGAAAATCTCCGGGATCAAATAGCCATGGAAATCCTCCGAAAACATGAACATGCTGTCGAACTTTTCGCCCAGTTGACGACGGACATCCACCTGAGTCCGATACTCCGGCAAGCTCTTGATACGCGCATAGATAAGGCGCTCCGGTGACAAGCCCTCCAGATTATTGGTTGCCACGGCAATCAACTCGTAGTTAGGGGCCAGGCGCTGGTCGTAATTGCTCTTAAACAGGTCGTTGATCAGCAGTGACAGCGTATTGATGTCATCCGACGACACATTGCCCTGATCCTTGAGGTTATCCAGCAGATAGGCCTGCATCCCCACAATGTCGAGTTGCTGACGGTCAAACAGCATCTGGTAATAGCGCAGGATCTCAAAGATTTTGCTCGGGTTCCCCAGATTGACGTAAACGTACAACTCGCTGCTGATCAGCTCTTCGAGTTTTGGCAACAGGATCAGGTTCAACTGTTCCTGATAGGTGCTGTAAATCCGCGCCGCGGTATCGCTCTGTTTGATGCTGACCTGCTGATACCAGGCTTTGGGTTGAATGCCCTGCTCCGCCACCGTGCGCAGTTCATTAAGTACCGCAATCATGTCTGGCATGGAATAGTTCTTCTCCAGACGCTGAATGTCACTGCCGTACAAACGCAGCTGAGTCATGGCGTCTGCACGCCACTGCTCATCCTGATTCCAGTTGTCTTTCAGCACTAAGCCCGCAGCCGACAATACACCGACCACAGCCACAACCGCCAGAGAGCGCACCGCCAGGTAACCGGCATGGCGCAACTCGTTGACACCAGTAATGGTTTTTTCCGGCAGGATCACATGGCTGAACAAACGTGACGTGAAGTAACTGCGACGTCCCGGCAACTGCTCCCGGGTACTGGATGAGTTAAATTCCGCACGCTCCGCCACGACTTGTGTGAGCAGATCATGCTCCACGCCTTTTTGTCCGGATGACAGCAGATACGCACCGCGAATCCATACGGCTTCGCGCACCCGGTTTTCACGCCCGATGTCCGTCAGCAGTTCATTGATGCGCTCAAAGAAGATCCGCAATTGGTAGGGCAAGGCGATCACCGAACCGGACTGTTCACTGCTGATGTTACGCAGCAGCTCAAATTGTTGCTCCGCCAACGTTTTCAGCAGCGCTTTACTTTGCAGCTCAAACTGGTGTTTATCGAAACGGCGATCCGCATCGCAGTTGAATGTCACACCGAACGGGTTTTCCACATCGCAGCCGGAAAACCCTGCAAAAAACTCGATAAAATCGGCGATCGCATCCGCTTTGGAGAATACGCTGTACACCGGCAGATTGATGTTGATCAGGGCGCTCATCGACAACGCCGCTTCCTGATAGATGCTGGCCAGTTTCTGGCGCTCTTTGCGGTCGCCCTTGAGCAAACGATCACAGCCGATCATAGTGACCACGCCGTTCAGACCCTGACGTGGCCGATATTTAAGCAGTTGTTGTCCCAGTACCTGCCACAGCGCTTCGTCGACGCCTTCACTGTCAAAGATACGGTGACCGGCTTCGATCACTACCGCATGATCATTACTCCAGAAGCGCAGGTACTGTTCGGTATCGCTGTCTTCCAGATGACGTTCCGTGACCGGTTCGAAACCGTTTTGCAGCAACATAGCACTTTTCGCGTCTTTTTCACCGCCAAGCAATAAATACCAAGGCAGGCTGTAAATGCTGTCCAACTTGTTGCGACCATGACCACGCACCTTCTTAGTGGCCAGTCTGAACAGTTGCTGGATCACGCTGGTGTCTTGTTTGAGCAACACGTGTTGATCATGCAGCTCATTATCGCGCGAGGCTTTACTTGCCTGTTTCCACCACCAGAACAAGGTGGCGCCAATCAACAACAACGTGATACCCAGCGCGAGCCATTTCGGCCACTGCGGCTGCTCCGCTGGTAACCCTATCCAAAGTGCGCTGCACGCGGTGATCAACGCAACAATCCATATCAATACAAGAATTTTTTTGATCATATTATTTCTGCGCTCTTCTTATCGTCGCGTTGAGGTCAAAGCGAACATTGAGCTCATTCTTCAGCTTGCGAATCACAGCCAGATTGTCTCCCGCGCGAATAAACAACTCGATGCCGTGTGACGTTTCGCGGGTATAGGAATCGTATCCGCCTTGTTTAAGTTCAGAGGCAAGCCGCGCGGCATCGTCGGCACGGGAAAATACAGCCAGAACAATGTCCCACTGTGGACGGGTCGTGCTCTGCGGTGTTGCTACTGCGTTGCTCAGTTCCGGGCGCACATGGCCGATGTCTTCTTCGGTACTGACATAAACCAGATCCTGATCGGCCTGCCGGAGGTTCACCCCAGACATGTCAATAGTACTGAACTGCTGCAAAATCGGCTGGCTGCGGTTGTAGTACCAGTACTCAGAGGCACCATAACCTGCGGCAGCAATCAGCGTGGCCAACGCCAGCGTTTTGCCCATACTCAGCATGCGCCAGGGCTGCTTACCCTCAATCAGTTCGGGGGTTCGCGGTACCGGCAACGCGCTCTCACTGCGGTAGTGGCGGATCAGGGCATACACATCAGACTTAATTTCGTGCAACGGGCTCTCGTCGTCATGGCGATAACGACCTTTAAAGCCGAGCATCAGCAACACATATTGCAGCTCAAGAAAGTCGACCAGTTTGCCCGGCTGCTGGCTGGCCTTGTCCAGTAAGGCGAAGAAAGCTTCACCTCCGTTGCGCTGTGAAAACACTTTGCTCAGCAGAGAATGGTTTTCCCAGCGTGCCCGCTCTCCCCACGCGGTGTAGAGAATCGCTTCGTCAAATGCCGCGCACAGTACAAAACAACTTTTCTCGACGATGCTCGGGTGGTATTCCAGATACAGCCCGCGCTGGCGAAACAGGGCGATGGCATCCAGCAGTTTCTGCCGGAAGCGATCTATATCCCGTGGCGATCCCTGGCGCGGGACGGTCACCAGAATCCCGAGTAATTCGGTCGCGGCATTGAGCAGCGGACTGCCGTACACCGCGAGACTTTCAATCAGGCGCTCGGTACCAGAAATGTCTGCCTGACTGGTTTTGGCTACCCGCTGTGTTTGCGTCGGATTACCCGCTACTCGGCGGATTTGAACCGTGGGTTCTTCGTTAAAAAGTCCTGCCACAACTACCTACCTGATCACATGAAATTCAACGTTGATGTCTTCAATCCGCTCATCGATATGCAGCGCGATCGCTTCGTCTTTCTTTACCAGTGACTGCCACAGCTCTGACTTGGTATCCACTTCAAAGTAAGCCGCATCATGGCGGGATTTGAGCTCAGAAGGCGCATACGGCAAATGGCGCAATGACACCCCCGACAAGGCATTGCGCACCAAACCGGCAATATCACTGTTGCCAGCCAGCTTAGTGGCACGAGGGAACTCTTCGCCCAGACGCGCAGCGCCGATGGATGACGTCGCGACCAGAATAAAGCGTCCCTGATGGTAGAGGCTGCGATCCTGAACCAGAGTCCGCAGCAAACGACGGGTGACAAACAGCTGGCGATCCCACTTCAACGTAGTCACGTTATCGATCTGCACTTCACGCAGCAGCACCAACAGCTCAGAAAAGACCGCGGAAAAAATCCCGTACAGGTCATTCTGATTCCAAAGCGGAAACGACTTCGGCATTTTGCCCTCCAGCCCTTGCATCTGGCCCGCCATGGCGACACATTCCAGATAGAGGTGGCGGGTTAACAGTGTCCCGTCACTGTTCCATTGCTCCAGTTTCGGCATCCACACGCCCAAAACCTGTAACCACAGATAATCGCGCATCAAAGCCTGATAGCTCTTGCTGTTGGTCTCCGCCTGTAAACGGGTAGAAATGGCCCGCGCCCGGTATTGCACCTGAGCGAATACGTCGGCGACACAGTCTTTCAGATAGCTGGATACGCCAAAATGCAGGCTTTGCGGAATAAAGGCCTGATTGAGCACCACCGCTCCTTCCGACTTGTGTTCACTGATTTCCGCCACCGCAATCAGGGTGTAATCCTGGAGTTCATCCCCCTCCAGCTTGAGTTCAATATTGAGGGTCGCCAGTTCCAGTGGCACTGGATCGCTGTGTTCACGACTGGTATCAAATACCGGGTGTTCGCTGGCAGTGTGACGCAAACGGCTGTCTTCACCGACGTCTACGGCACCTGGCCGGCTCACCGGCAACGCCAGATAGACTTTTTTATGATGGGTATTTTTCGCCACATCTAACACCAGAGAGTGCTGAATATCAAACGGTGTTCCGTCCGGAAAAATACCTCGTGCACGGCGCACCGACACTTTACCGATATCCAGTAATGAACGGTCGAGCTCAAGTTGCGTCAGGCCATACGACTGAGGGCTGATCTGGCCAGCAAACTCGCGTGCAAAGTGTTCCAGATAACGCTCTTGCTGCTGGAAATGTTGCGGAGAGAGAAACATCCCTTCGCTCCAGACGACTTTATTGGTATCCATTATTTTTCCTCTTCACCCGATACAGACAGGTTGATGCCGTCGATCTCAATATTGATGGCCGCTGAGCTAACAATCAGCGGTTTGTAAATCACTTTATTTTTTGCCTCGCGATAATCCGCAAAGCCGGCGATCACGCCGATGTATTTGCTCCCCGCCGCCATCGGCAGAATCTCCTGACGGCTTTCGCCGGGTAGCACACTGGCCAATTGACGTGCTAACAAAAGCTCGGCTTTCAACACGCCTTGTTCGTCGTTATAAATCTGGATGAAATCGGCCTGGTTGAAGGCCTGACTGTCGGTTAACTGGTAGATGCGCAGTTCCACCGGCGATGGCTTACCTTCCACATTCGGGTTGATGTTCGAGGCCGCTTTGATGTTGACCACCAGTTGTGGGACCACCAGCTCATCGCCCCAGAAACTGCAACCTGACAACACCAGACTCAGTAGCAGTACACTCAAACGACGCATCATTGCTTGTCTCCTTCCAGATTGCGTTGCAGACGTAGCGCGTCATGAAAATAAGCCTGAAATTTCACCTGCCAGTCGCGGTTGTCGACCTGGCGGGCGAAGTAGCGTTTGTACATATCCCAGTACTTAGGCTTGCGAGACCAGAAACCGGCTCCGGACAGGTCGTCAAACATTGACTCCATCGCTTGCGGAGAAATGTCCGCCAACAAACGCGTCAGCGCCATTTCCAGTGCTTTATCTGTCTGTTGCTGGAGTCGCTGTTCGTGTTTACGAAATTCCGTCAGCGCAAACTGGACGGGCTGCGCCTCAAACGGAGACGGCTCCTGCGCTGTCGCTGGCAACGATGCCTGATAAGCCTCTTCGCCCAACGGATCATCTTCTTCAGTCTGAAACTCCAGATCGAAACCAAGGCGTTGACGTTCACGCGTGACGTCGTCACTTAGAAACGGATCGTCGTCAACCACATCAAAATCTGAAATCGTGAATTGCGGATCTTCGGGTTCGCTCGGCTCAACCGACATGCTGCTTAGCTCGGTACGAAACGGGTCATCCCCAAACTGTGAGGCAGTGGGAACCTCCGTCAATCGCTGAGCCTGTGCTTTCTCCGGAATGAAACACGACACCAGCAAACGATAACGACCAATATCCAACACGTCGCCGTCGCTCAGTGTTGACTGATTGCCTTTGCCAAGCGGCTCATCCGAACCGTTGATAAACAGGCCGTTGGTGCTGTTGTCCGCAATCTGATAACCGCGTGAGGTTTTGCGAATGATAGCGTGCGTTCCAGAGACTTCACGACTGGCGTCGCTCAGTTGCAGCGTCGCACCAAACGCCCGACCGATTTCGCCCCCTTCCTCTGGAAAGGCCTGATTCCACTGCGCAATACTTTCGCCGTCTGGAGAGCTGATGATTCTGATTGATAGCGGCATATGATTTACCTTTGCTGTAATTTCGCGACGGCGTTAACGACACTGCTTGGCAGCTTGGTTAAACTCCGTCAGAAAACGGGGATACTGTGTGACAAATGCTTTCGAGAAGTAGACGCCAAGTGGCTGCGACTTCATTTTGGTTCGGGTGATGGCCCGGTAACTGATGCCCATTTTCTTAATCGTCTGTTCAATGACGGCATCGTTGCCGAGGATCGCGCCAACATCGCCGTTGAGCATCAGCTCCAGCAATGCTTTGGGCGTGCGTGGTTTTTTACTCACCTGATAGCCATTCTTCTGCAGCCAGTACCATTTGTTGGAGCCAAACAGCGCGGCAACCTCAACCTGAGGCTTAAACATCGAACTGTTGATTTCAGAGGCTTCCGAGAGCGAGAACCAACTCCACTTCTGATCCGCCAGGGCATCTGAGTACACGGCGTATTCATCGCGTTTGCTGTTGTGTGACGCCAGAAAGAAGCCGTGCTGAGAGCCTACCTCCGTTTGCAGTTGCGCCTTGTCCCACTTGGTCATGGTCAACTGATACGGCTGTTGCATCACCCGCATCACGCATTTCACTTTGTCGATGCCCGGCCCTTTCATTACGCCGTTGACCTGATACTGGTATGGGAACCACTCTTGAGTCGCCAGCAGTAGGCGTTCAGGACGGCTGTCCGCCAGTGCACTCTGGCTGACCGTCAGACACGTCAGAAGTACCCCAATACGCTTACTCATGACCCCTCCTGAACCTCATACAGCGCATCAAACTGCGCCGTAAGACAATGCGCCACCGCGAGCGGCCGCTGCGCTTTGAGGAACGACAAACGGTTAAACACCAGTGATTGCACTAAATCGGTGTAACTCATCCCTTCCCGGGCCAGATCATGGCAAACCAAGCTAATCTGATTGCCTTGCGGACGTTTCAAATCAGGCTTCGGATTGGTTTCCAGCACGTATAACTGGCCGCGTGTGTCCATACGCAGGTCTACGCGAACCAGAGTTTGTAGCCCAAGCTGACGGAAAATCTTTTGACCAATCACCGCCAGTTGGCTACGCAGCGGTTCCTCGTCAACCGCCACTAGGCGATCTTGAGTGATAGGCTTTACGTCCATAGAGGTAAAGATGGGCTCATCCGCTGCCAGCAACCTCTCGGTGATCGAAAATGCCAGCGGTGTTGAAGACTGGGTTAATCGACCCTCTTTGAATACATACTCACCCGCTACCGCGACCACAAATTCACGTCCGGCAAGAAACGGCTCTATCATCACCGTGTGGCTGGTCGCCAGCCGCACTTTTTCTACTACGGCTGCCAGCTCCCGGCGGTCAAACACCGGATAGACGTGAATCGAAGCGCGTCCGGAGACCGGTTTCACAATAAAGCCATCGTTGAAACGCCCGGCAATGGCATCAATGGCAGCCTGTTTGTCCGGCGCCTCAAACGCTTCATCGATCCCCACCGTGACAAACGGCGCCGTCGGCAGACCGGCAGCAGTGATCTCATGCTTGAACAGATGCTTGTTGTCGAGCACACCGGCGGTCATTGGCGAATGTCCGACGTAAGGCACCCCAAGCATCTCTAGGGTCGACGGCAAATGACACATGGCATCGAATCCTTGCAGACCACCGCTGTTGGTGATCACCAGATCGATCTGCTTTTCCCGCAACTGCTGCGCCAACTCGATGTCTTCAGCCAACACCTCGACGTGTTGAAAACCGGACTCCATCAGTGCACAGGCGATATCGTGCGCCACCGCGGCGTAGGTTTTACTCGAGCGCGGGCTGAGGTTTTCAAAAATAAAACCGCTGGTGTGGGACTTGTCCCCGCCATGAATGACCGCCACCTTGAGATGTTGGCGGATCCACTCCAGTTGTGTTGGCGAAAAAACCGCGTGCGTCATGTCCTTTATACCTGTCGTTTGTGCTGCTCAATGAGCCGGACACTTAAGGTCGGCGGTGGCAGCAATTGGTATTCTGGTTATTGTTTGTATTGGAGTTGTGTTTGCTGATGCGGATGGCTCGCCATCCACACTCCGTCAGTCAATGTGAATCTCGAAACGGCCCTCTTCCACCGTAACCAAGACGGCCTGAACGGGCTTGTTTTCACTCATGCGAACAATGCATTGGTTGGCCAGCTCCGGCATCAGTTGTCGGTTGATCAATTGCTCCACCGCACGAGCACCAGTTTCCGGAGACTGGTTCATGGCAACCAACTGCTCAACGACCTCCGGCTGATAGTCAAAACGGGCGCCGTAATGCTCAGCAACCCGTTTGCGGATCCGCTTGAGTGACAAGGTCGCGATTTGCGCCATCTCCTCATCATTGAGTGGGAAGTACGGTACAATGGTCGCACGGCCCAAAAACGCAGGTTTGAAGAATTGCTGCAACTCGGGAAAGATTGCCTGGGTCAGTTGCGGAATCGAAGGACGGCCGTTTACGCAGGCATTCACCACCGCACTGTCCGCCGCGTTCGACGTCATGATGATGATGGTGTTACGGAAATCTATTTCACGGCCTTCGCTGTCCGAAATAGAGCCTTTGTCGAAGATCTGGTAGAAAATGTCGTGCACGCCCGGATGGGCTTTTTCCATTTCATCCAGCAGCAATACGGAATACGGGTTTTTGCGGACAGCTTCGGTCAGCACCCCGCCTTTGCCATAGCCGACGTAACCAGCGGGTGATCCCAGCAGCATCGAGACTTTGTGCTCTTCTTTGAATTCGGTCATATTGATGGTGGTGATATTGCGTTCCCCGCCGTACAAAAGGTCGGTCAGCGCGAGAGCTGTTTCGGTTTTTCCGACCCCGCTCGGGCCACACATCAGAAATACACCGACCGGTTTACGCGGATCCGTCAGTCCGGCGCGCGCCATGCGAATCGCTTGAGAGATTTCTGCAATCGGCGTTACCTGACCAATCACGCGCTCACCAATGTGTGACTCAAGATGCATCAGGCGTTTCACTTCCGCACTCAGCATGTTGCCCACCGGGATGCCGGTCCACAGCGCCACCACTTCCGCGATGGTCTGCTGTGTCGCCTGAGGTAACACCAGCGGCTGTTCACCCTGTATGTCGCGCAGTTGCGCCATATTTTCCGCCAGTTGCGCTCGCTCAGCGGCGGTATTCAGATCCTCTCCCGCCAGAAATTGCTCATCCAGCCGGGTTTGCAACGCCAAAATCGTCTCTACCAGTTGCGTTTCCTGCTGCCAGCGACCTTCAATCTCCTGATACTGAGCAGCCAGCGCTTCACGACGTTGGCGCGCCTCATCCAGGCGTGGATGTTCAATCGACCACAGCGCCGCTTCATGGCTTAGAGTGTCGATTTCGTTGTCGGCATAACGAATTTGTTCTGCGATGGATTCCATCTGACGCGGGGTGGCGCTCTGGCTCAGGCCAATACGTGAACATGCGGTATCCAGCAGACTGATGGCTTTGTCTGGCAGTTTGCGCTCCGGCAGGTAGCGTACCGACAGCGATACTGCTGCATCGATCGCTTCCTGCATCACTTTAACGTTGTGGTGTTGCTCCAGACTCTTTTTCACACCGCGCAGCATATGTACTGCGTCTTCTTCACTCGGCTCACCAACCGCCACCACCTGAAAACGGCGGGTCAGTGCGGCGTCCGATTCAAAATACTGTTTGTATTCCGCCCAGGTCGTTGCGGCCAGTGAACGGAACTCACCACGCGCAAGCGCTGGTTTGAGGATGTTGGCCGCATCGTTTTGTCCGGCGGCGCCCCCGGCCCCAATCAAGGTATGCGCTTCATCAATGAACATGATGATCGGCGTGCGGGACTGCTTGATCTCGTTAATTACGTCTTTGAGGCGGTTTTCAAATTCGCCTTTAATGCTGGCGCCCGCCTGAAGCAGCGACAAATCCAGACTCCGCAATTCCACGTTCGCCAGCGCTGGCGGGACATTCCCCTCCACTATTTGCTGGGCCAGACCTTCAACAATCGCGGTTTTACCGACCCCTGGGTCACCGACCAGAATTGGGCTGTTCTGACGGCGGCGGCACAAAATATCAATCGCTTTGCGGATTTCATCGCCGCGTCCAGAAATTGGATCGAGGCGGCCATCGCGCGCAGCTTGTGTCAGGTTCTGCGAATATTTGTCCAGTGCCGGGGTCGCCGCCTCTCCCTGAGCTGGTATCGCACTATCGATTGAACGCTCACCCGGCACACTGATGGCCAGCGACTGGCTGCGCAGCCATTCTGACGACAACATGGCGACCCACTGGCTAAGTAAGCCGTTATACGCACCCTGATCGAGACGCTGCTTCAGGACCATCAGCAGATGAAACTCATTCACGCTCAGTTGTTGCTGGTTGAGTGACGCAATCATCCAGGCGTCTTTCAACAACTCGACCAGCTGGGGAGATAACGATGGCGAGGCATCATTGCCACGTGGCAATCCGGACAGATGATCGCTGAGCCCTTCAAGCAGCGGCTCTTTGGCAAGCGACGCTTGTACCAGAGCACTTTCCCAGCCTTTCGCTTGTTGCAACAGCGGCAAAAACCAGTGTTGCGGCTCAATGGCAAAATGGCCGCGACTGACACACTCACCCGCCGCAGCCTCAAGGGCGCTTTTGAGCTCTGGGGTCAGCCTTTTGACCAGGCTTTGCAGTTCAATATTGATCATGGTCTTTCCTAACTTAAGGTCAGCGGCATTTCGACAAATTGCCGGCGATTGGTTTGATTGTTCATCCAGGCCGACTGGCCAATGCGCAGCGCGCTGTCACTGTGTGAAGACAGCCGTACTCGCGGCAAATACTGGCTATTTACTTTCATGTACAACGCGTATTTGGTGTTGACGCCCATGTAGCTGCGCACCAGATGGTCCAACGCCCGAATCATGGCCTTGTCGTGACGTATCGCCAGATAATGGTTGTAATCCTTGGGGCAGATTTTGATGTTCAGTTTCTGTCCGGCCATCGGCGTGGTTTTGCCCACCAGCGCCCCCATGCCGAGCTGACGATTTTGCCCCGCGCCGCCAATCTGTGTCAGAGAGCATGGCGTCAGTGGCAAGTACTCCAGTTCACTGCGTTCAATAGCAAACTCGGCTGCAAAGTAATCTTCCAGCAGCGCTTTGAGTGTCAGCGGGCACGTCAGCTTCATCCCCAGCAAGCCGGTGTATTGAATCAGATGACTGACCGGGATCGGCGCGTCATCCCCACTTTGTCCGGCCAGATTCGCCAACATGGCGGTGATCGACAGACGATGCTGATTCCAGCGAAATGACGCTTCCTCGATTTGCGCGGTCAAGTCGTGTTTCGTCTGCACCTGACAATAGAGGCGGAAATAGCGGTTATTAAAGGTGTCAAAAAAGTCCAGCGGCGCCTGCTCACCCAGGTCAAAGTGCGCACTGAGCGCCTCCTTAAACAGTGCGCGAGGCATGGTACTTTGACAGCCCGACAGCGCCGGCAACGAAGTTTTCAGGATGTAGCCCGATGGCGCATCAACCTCCACCGCCGTGACTTCACTGTGGTAGTAGGCCGGTAGCCACTCCGCACTGAAGCGCACTTGCGGACGACGTCCCGCCAACTGCGCCTGATGCTTAAATACCTGCCAGGCTTTTTCCAACGCGACGTTAAACTGGCCGCTCAGCAGACGATTTACAGCAGATTCTTGCATCCGGTTCTCCTTGGAAAGGCCATAAATACCCCGTCCTGACCTTCAAGACAGATATCCACCTGCGTAAAACTGTTAAATCCGGCAAAGTAGGCGAAAAAATGATCCAGCAAGTGACTGAACAACGCGATGCCACCGTTCACATTGGCCGGCGCGAGAGTCACTATGATCTTGGTCCCGTAAGCAAAACAGGTTTTCCCCGACACCCGGATCGGCGCAACGACCTGCTCTTGTTCGATCTTCTGGACCGAGTCGATGTACAGATGGTTTTGCGCACTCTGGTTATGGTTGTAGAGATCAAACACGTTTTTCAGTGTCTCCGTCGGATTGTCGGTGCCGAGTATCGCGTGATAGTTAAAATGCAGGTGACACAATAGCGCCCACACATTTTTGTTGGCATCGCGACTTCTGACCGGCAACGACGGGCGACGCAGCAATTGCATACGCGCTGGAATAGTCAGTGACTCACGGCAGGTCACGTGACTGTTCACAGGCAGCGAACCGGCGCGCACGCCATCCGTCGCGGTGGCGCTGACCTGCCACACACGCGGTGAGCCTGTGGCGTGATGATGCTGCGGATCCGCGACTTTGAGGCTGCTGTCGAGCACACCACGTTCATGAATGTTCTGCACCAGTTGCCAGCGTAACCCGGTGTCAGCCCGGTCAAATTTTTCGCTGTATATCTGCGGCACACAGACGGGGTCACCACTGGTCACATCCAGCACCTGATCCACAGAGAACAGTTCCAACACTTTCCCCTGACTGGCATCGAGATGAATGGGGTATTGTTTGTGAAAAAAATCGATCGGCATCGGCTCGGATTCTTGCCGATGCAAGTTCACCAGTGGTGTCGAAAACAGTGAGAAATGCTGCGCGTTTAACGTCCGGGACAACTCAACACTCAACTCTTCGACGAAAACCTGAACCCGGAATTCGCTGCCTGTCATGCGTGGCAAGGCGTCTCGCACATCCAGACGAAAACCATGAAAACGTTCAGGAAACATGAAAAATTCAGTCAGGAGCTTAAACCCACCAAAGCTGGCCGCCTGATACGGAAGAACCGTGTCTTCGGCGTCAAAGCCCACCGGACGCAGTGCTTTCGCTCCAAGGTCCACACTGGTCTGATGGTCACAGATCCGTACCTGAGCCGTACCGTGCGAGAGCAGATCATACAAACGCAGGACGAAATGGCTGTCCCCTTTGAGGTGCAGGCTCAGAGTTGTAATATCCAGTGCCGACAAGTCAAAGCCCTCGTCTGTGGCCGCGATGGTCAGTTCAATCATCGCCTTGGCGTTCTCGGCACCGAGCGGTTTGTTCAGTTCAAACGGGGCAAATGCCACTTCAGCACTGCGAATGGATACCGGCAGCAACTCCACGTTTTGGGTCGAGCGGAATATTGCGCTGTTGCCCTGCTCGTCGGCCAGTTCAAACTCTGTGCCTGCCGGAACGCGGTGCACCGCGCTGGCGTCCGGCGCAATATCGAAATCCAGCACAGTGTAAGACGGCACCGGACGCAGATAATGCGGAAACAATAAACTGACCAGACTTTCGGTCAGCTCCGGGAACGAATCATCTAACCGCTGCTGCAAACGCCCGTTGAGCAATGCGACACTTTCCACCAGACGGGCGATTTGTGGATCATCGATGCTGTCTTTGCGGATCCCGATCGCACGCGCCGCGCCCGGATGGCGCGCGGAAAACTGAGTGGCCTCATCACGGATGAAGCGCAGTTCCTGTTCAAAATACGAGAGCAGAGAATCAGACAAGATTCGATTTCCTTACATCTAATTTGTTACTGCTGAGATCCAAAAATGAATCCAGCACAATCGCTTCTTCACCCAGCTCAGAGTGCACCACCGCCGAAAGGCGGAAACACAATTGGTTCTGAGCCGATTTAATCTCCTGAACTTCAATCTCAACCTGGCTGAGACGCGGTTCGTACAGGCGGATCAGGCTGGCAATTTCGGCCACAATCACATCGCTGTTGGATTTGCTCTGAGAACGTGCCAGATTGCGCATACCCAGATTGGTAATGGTGCCTTCAGCGCCATTGTGATCCGTGGGCCAGATCGGTGCCCGGCTGGAAATCAAGGTGCAGACGTTGTCGACAATCGCATCGCGCACACTGTCGATGTCGTCGTTCCAGGTCTGTGTTAATTTGGCCATCATGCTCATGCGTTCTCTCCGATCTCCAGACCAGACACCGAGGTGGTCAGAACCACCTGGGCATCCATCATTTCGTACTGATATTGCGGCTGAAGCATGATGTCGCAGCGATAACGGGTGCGATCCTGTGGCAGTTCTTCAATGCGTACCTGACTGGACTTGAGCGGATAACGCGCCATGATCGAGTCTTCACCGTAATCCACTTCACTGATGTAGTTCTGCAACCAACGCTCCAGGCTGCGCTTGCAATCTTCCGCACTGTCATAACGGCCGATCTGGTCACGTATCTGAGCCTTGATATAGTGACCAAACCGGCACGCCATCAGGTTGGTCTGCAACATACCAAGCTGACGCGCAGCATCGTCTGGCGCGCGCCACACCGACTGATTGCTGAAAAAACCTTTGTGACCACTCAGGTACAGGCTGGTCAGCGGCACAAATCCCTGATTCGCCCAAAACCCGTCTTCTTCGCTGTAGAGGTCAACTTTGGCCTGCACCGATTCTGCCCCCGCTACGATGGCGCCATACGACGCGAATTCATCGTACGAGCGCAGAAAACCAAACCAGCTGATGCGATCAAACTCCCGGATCACGTTGCTGGTCAGCAGGTAGGCGCTGTTGCCCCACAGCGCATGCTCTTTGCCCTGAGGCTCATTAAACAGAAAACCTGCGGGGTACTGCTGATAAGGTGGTCGCTGCAAATATTCCGGCAACACCAGGTAAAGAAAGCGTGCCGATGGTTTGTCGCGCAGCAATTGCCATGAGGTAAAATCACGACTGTTGAGGATGCGTTCGGCTCTGGCACTGTCGTGCAACTGGCGGCTTTGATCGTCACCAAAAAAGTCTTCATCCACGCCCATGACCATCGGACATAAGGCCAGCTCTCCCAGCTCTGACAACAGTTGCAGCGTGTACAAATCGTCATAGCCCAGCTCATCGCCATAATCTGACGTTACCTGGTGATCGACCATCACCAAGCCAAAAGGCGTGCCCCCTGCAGTATCAAACTCGTTGGCATACAGTTTTTTGTACAGAGCGCTCTGTTTAAGATCGAACGAATAATTGAGATCGTTTGAAACCCGATCCCAGCTTAAATCCAGCAGTTTGACTTTGACCCGTCGCTGCGACACCGGCAGCGAGGTCAGTGACGTTAATCCCTGCCACGACGCTTCAAGCTGCTTAAATTGCGGCGCTTGGATTACGGCGGATAACTGCTCACTGATCGCGCTGTCCAGTTGGGCGATTAGCGCGATCAGACGTGCTTTGAATTGAGCAGTCGAATCATCTCTGGCACACGTCATCAGTTCCTGCCAAGCCAGGTTCGCAAGCAACGGTGGAATCGCTGTGTTCTGAGGGTGTGTTTTCATCGACTGCTCAATTTAAAACATTCGGAGGCGGGGTAGCCTCCGAATCGGATTAACCCGGAATGTTGGCTACCATACGCAATGAGGTAGTCAGCTCTTCCATTTGTAACCATGGACGCAGGTAAGCCACTGCCGAGTAGGCTCCCGGACGGCCGGCCTGCTCTTCCACCGTGACCTTGGCTTCCACCAGCGGATGACGCGCTTTGGCTTCATTGCCGATGGCATTCGGGTTCACGTATTGATGAATCCAGGTGTTGAGATCTTTCTCAACATCGTTTGGATCCAGGTTTGAGCCAATACGATCACGCCCCATCACTTTGAGGTATTGAGCGATACGGCTGCTGGCCATGGTGTATGGCAGACGGGCTGAAATTGCCGCATTCGCCGTCGCATCGGCGTCGGCGTATGTCTTCGGTTTCTGTGTGGTCTGTGCGCCCATGAACACTGCATAGTTGGTGTTTTTGTAGTGCACCAGCGGCAAGAAGCCGAGATCGCTGAGCTCTTTCTCACGCTCATCGGTCAGGTTGACCTGTGTCGGACACTGCTGCAGTAAATCACCCGCGTCGGAGTAGTAGGTGAAGTTCGGCAGATTTTCGACTTTACCGCCGTTTTCCGTGCCGCGAATCGCGGTACACCAGCCGTACTGGGTGTAAGCCTGAGTCAGCAGCAGACCGAAGTCATACGCCGCATTGCTCCAGACAAAGTCGCTGTCTGATGTGACGATTTGCTGGCCATTTTCACGGGTTTTCAGCTCTTCAAAGTCGAACGATTTCACTGGCACCGTCGCTGCACCGTACGGCAGGCGAGCCATGGTTTTTGGCAGCGTCAATGCGACATAGCGCGAGTCATCACTGGCGCGGAAAGCATTCCAGCTGGCGTAAGCCGGGGAGTCGAAACCCGCCGCAACGGGTTTACCGTCGGCAAACGTGGCAAACGAGTTAAAATCGAACATGCTGGCATTCGCCGCGGCAATGAATGGCGCGTGAGAAGCAGACGCCACCTCGCCCATGTACCGTAGCAGCGCCACATCTTCGTCACCGTAGCCAAACTCGTAGTCACCCAGCAGTGCACCGTATGGTTGCCCGCCCGCAGTGCCGAACTCCTCCTGATACACCATAGTGAAAAAGCGGCTGCGATCGATCGCTGGCGCGTCTTCGAACTGCTCCAATAGCTCGTCTTTGGTGTAATCGGCCAGCTTGATCTTCAGATCCGGGCCGAGTTCGCTGTTCTTTACCAGTTTCTGCAGACCCAACCAGGTACCTTCCAGTTTCTGAAAGTCGTTGTTTTGCATCACTGAAGAAAGCTGCTCTGAGATCTTTGCATCCAGCGCGTTGATGGCTTTTTCAATCGTCAGAGTGAGGTTTTTATCCCAGGTCACTGTGCCTTCCATCACCTGAGACGTCAGAATGCTCAGCAGTTCTTTGGTGGTGTCCACCGGCGTTTGCGCCGTGGCTGAGATCGCCCGATCCAGAAAACTCAGTGACGTTTCAGCTTCCGCCGCGCCCTGCGTGGCGGTTTGTTGTTCAACAGACATTATTCCGCTCCCTCTTTTTCCAGACCCAGTTCCTGCGCAAGCCCTTGGATGGCATCCGCACTTTGCAGCACTTCCTTCAGCAAACGCTCCAGATCACGCGAACGATCCGCTTTGCTCAGCAGTACTTTCAGTTGGTTACGTGTTTCAACCAGTTGTTTCAGCGGATCAATCTGTTCAACCAGATTCTCCGGGTGGAAATCTTTCATCGAGCGGAAGCTCAAATTCACTTCAAACTGGCTGTCATCGTTAGCCAGTTTGTTATCAACTTTGTAAGAAAGACGTGGGTGGATGGTGCCCATCACGGTATCAAAATTGTCTTTGTCGATACCGGTAAACTCACGCTCTTCAAGATCCACTTTTTCCGATTCTGGTTTGTGGCCGGAGAAGTCACCGATCACGCCGACCACGAACGGCAGCTCTTTAGTCTCGACTGCGCCATTCGTCTCAACATCGTAAGTAATGCTGACGCGGTTTTTACTGACGCGTTTATGTTGTGAATTCAATGCCATAACGGTGTCCTAGTTAAGAATTTGCATCGGGGAAGAAGCTCCATCTGAGATGGAGCTTCGGCGAATATTATTTAGAGCCTGACAGCAACTTGCCTTGTGGCAGGTTGTAAGTCACGATGCCGCCATCTTTGATCTCACCGCCTTCCAGCTCGTAGTTGTGTTTCTGAGAAATCTCAACGTAAGACAGAGAGATGCTCTCGTAAGGCTGAGTACCGTCACTGCCACTCACGTTGTAAGAAACCAGACGTGCATTGGTCAGTTTCACCTGGAAGTAAAGCTTTGCACCTGAACCGTCTGATTCTGGCTTGGTGAATGCGATCTCCACCGTTTTGCCTTCTTTGCCCGGGTTAAACAGGAAAGACAGCAGATCTTCAGACGCGCCATCCACCTGTTTAGACATGTTCACTTCGCTCATTGCGACCATGCCCGAATCCGCGTTGTTACCGTTGCCGATATCCATTGCTACGTTGCGAACGCCGCCCCAAGAGTATGAAGAGATAGCGAACCAGCCGTTACCTTCCAGACCTTCAACCGTTGCGCCACCTTTTACGTCAACGCCATCAATACGCATGTAAATACTTGCCATATTTGTTCTTCCTTATAAGTAGGATGTGCACTTACCAACGCAGGGCTGTCGAGCCCGCAGGTTCGTGACTTTCACTTTGTTGTTGTGATTGAGTATCAGCAGTGGAAGTCTGTGATACATGCTCTTCAATACTCATCGACTCAGTAACGGGAGGAGCCTTTTCGGGTACCGAAGTGTTTTCAATGTCGACGGCTGGCATCTCTACATCCGGTAACGTGACCTGGTCGAGATGATTCAGCCCGGCGGCATTAAAAATTTTGCTTAACGTGTCACCGCCCTGCTCCGCCATCATCTCCTGCAACAATTCCGGCAGAGGCAAATACCCCCAACGGATCGCTTTCTCAAGCAGGAAAGACACCGGGCTGTGCGGCTCGCTCTGGCGAAAGTAATCGGAGACTTCGCGCAGAAGATGAAATGCCAGATCGCGGTTCATATTATTGGTGGTGGCGATCTGAGCGAGGTTGCCGGCACTGAGACTCAGCGGGGCGCCGGAAACAACATAACTTTGTGCGGCTTGGTAAGGCGTTAAGCCATCATCAGCCCCACTCGGCACTCTGTTTTCAGGCTGTTCTGAGGTCACGGCCGTCGGCGCAGACGTCGTTTTTGGCGTCGGTTTCACCCCGGTCAGTTGATGGAGAGCGTGCTCCAGACGCTGAAACAGCGCTTTGACGAACCCAAAGTTAGCCGCGCTCACGCCCACATTTTGGGTGTGCTGGCTGACCACCGAAGCGAGACGCTCAACCTGTTCAATACAGCGCACGGTGTTGTCCATCCGCTGCTGTATTTCCGCTCGTTGCTGCAACGCCATGGCGGACACCTGAGCTTTAAGCTGGTTGACTTCGCCTTTGCGCTCTGCGCTTTGATAGTCGTAAAACGAAACATTGCCCACCAACACTTGTTGCAATAAGGGCGCGTACACAATCGAACTTTCTTCGCTGTCGCCGTTGAGCTGGAAAAAAGCTTTCACTTTGGCATCGGCCTGCTCACGCTGTTGCTGATCTGGCTCAGTCGATTTGAGTTTCTCTTCAGGCAACACCGGGTGAAGCGAAGCCCAGTGTTGCTCTGCCAACTCGGCCAGCCATTGCAACACGTTGGCAGCGCTGTTTAGCGACGAATCCAGTAAGATTTGTGCGGCAATAAACCAGGCGATCAACTCAATATCACGTGTGGTGGTCTCAAACTGATTCAACAAACTCTCAGCCAAGGTTTGCCAGCTCGCCAGACATGCTTTTTGCAGATCTTCAAGCTCATCTTCACTGGGGTTCTGGCTCAATTTACGCAAAGCCGTTTGTGCCACATTGAATTCATTTCTCAGTGGACGAAACGCACTCTTATCAAGCTTGAGATAGCGTCCGCACACGGCATCAGACGCAATCGGAACCACAAGTTGTTCAATGTTTTGTTTTGAAAACGGCATGCTTTACCTGCGTAATTTTTGTTATCAATCTGCGCGGTGAATTGGCTAGACAAGTCCCAGTCAAAATTTGAGCAAAAGAACCCCTCAAGCTGTGATTTTTAACTTCACATCTTGTCGCTTTATACGCGTCGACTTTTATATTTATCTTCTACACGAATATATAAACGGCTTTAAAAATCTATTAATTTATATATCGATAACAACATTTAATGTAAGTGATTTCTAATTTAGTGATATAGAAAACCACTA